>JADHUD010000122.1 GCA_016784705.1 Spirochaetia bacterium
GATTTAATAATTGGCCATCATCCGCATGTTATTCAAGGAATTGAAGAATTCGAACACGGATTAATCGTTTATAGCTTGGGAAATTTCTGTTTTCCAAGTGTTACATCACCACATATTCGAGGAATAGGGTTCAGTCAAAAGCGAGAAAACCGAGAATCATATATATTTCAATGTGAAATAACACCCGTTGGTCTTGGACCGTACAGCGTTGTACCTGTCTCTTTAAATCATGATTTGCAACCCGTGATAGCCTCAGGTGCAACCGAATCAAAAATTCATGCTCAAATCCAATATTTGAGTGAACCGCTAAACCAGTTGAATTATAAAAAGTTATATTTTGAAAAACAAAACAAGAAAGTTAACCAAAAATCCAGATTATCCAGTTTGTGGAAGAAGGAGGGATTTCTAGGTGTTATTAAACGTCTTCGCATCATATACATAATGGCATATTTAATTGCATTCGTGAATTCGTTAAGAGAAGCAAAGCACAGAAGACATTTCTTTAGCTTACTATCCAACAAAATCAAAGATTAATTCATAATATATAAAAGTATAATCAGCAAAGTTTGCTAGAGCCTTCAAGTTGATATGTCAAAAATAGAAAGTATATATCATAAAAGTCCCGTTGTTGTTCAGAACATAATGAGCTCCATCAAAGGATTTCAAATACGACAGGTACGATATAGCAAGCACACTTGGAAGACTCTAGATTTCCTTAAGAAAAGCCAATTCTGGGAAGTTGACCAATTCGAAGACTATCAACTAGAAAAGCTAAAGAAACTTGTTAACCATGCTATCAATCATGTCCCATTTTATAAGGAACGTTATACAGCATTAAAGTTAAATTCTTCTACAATAAAAAATCTTTTTGATATTAACTTGCTTCCAATTATATCTAAGGAAGATTTCAGGCAGCATAATAATTCTTTAGTTTCCACACACATCCACCGGAAAAAGATGTGGGTATCATATACTAGTGGAACCACCGGCACCCCATTGAGCGCTTATCGGACTCATAACCAACTGCAAGAAACCATGGCCTTCATGGAGCGTTTATATGGGTGGTACAACCCTAAACTTTGGCGAAGTAGAGCTAGCTTTACAGGCAAATTAATAGTTGATCCCAATAATAGCAAAGGCCCTTTTCACAGAGTGAATCATGCCTCGAATCAATATCTTTTTTCCAGCCATCATTTAGTGAAATCAAATATTGATAAGTATATCAATGAGCTATCATTAGTCAAACCTGAGCAAATTGATGGGATCGCATCAAGCATTTATGCCATAGCTGATCATATTATCCGACATGATCGTTTCGGAGCTATTCAACCTAAAGTAGTAATTCCCACTTCTGAAACAATCTGGCCCCACATTCGTGAACGAATTGAAAAAGCATTTCAATGCAAGGTGGCAAACCAGTATGGTTCTCAAGAAGGGGCGCCATTAGCTTATGAGTGTCCGCACGGTGGGTTCCATATTTCTCCGGAATCCGGCATTTTTGAAATTTTACATCCTGATAGTTCCCCGTGTCGTCCAGGAGAGTCTGGCCGGTTGGTAGTAACCAGTTTTTTATCGGAAGGAACACCGCTAATTCGCTACGACATAGGGGATGTTGCATCTTGGAAAACAGGTGTATGTATCTGTGGCAGGAATATGCCAATGTTGGAGACAATTGAAGGGCGAATAGACGATATGTTCTTTACGATTGAGCGTGGTGTTATTTCACGAGTGGACTCGGCTTTTAAAAATTTGCCCAATGCTATCAAGGCAACACAAGTTGCACAGGTGGGTTTAAACCAATTTCAAGTCCGAATAGTACCTGATAGAAACACTTATCGAGAAGAATATGCTGATACCCTAGTTGAAAATTTACATTATTATTTAGGAAACTCAGCTGTGATTGATGTAAAATTAGTATCTGAGATACAAAGGACATCAGGAGGTAAATTACGAGCAATGGTGAATGAATGTAAAACAGTTCAGAATGATATTCTCACTACATGGAATTCAGCAAACTGAAAGCAATGGAATCATGGTTTGGGTTTTCCTCTTAGCCGGAGCCATTTCCGATCGGAAGCGTGTATTTTAAAATTCTGAATCATTTTGAACAAAACTAGTCACGATACTGCACAGCTCTAGAAAAATTATTCTTCTATGCTCCAACTACGCTTGGACTGTATATATTTTCAGGATGCCATTGGTCCGCGCCTTGCGAAGCCAAGGATATTCTGTTCATTTGCTTACTCAATATGATGACTATATTCATCGCATCGAACATGAGTTTGATGCATTATATCCTTTGCACATCGACCGTTCAGGAATAAATCCTCTTCGAGACCTATTAACTTTTGCAAATATCTTTCGCATTTTGATTCTTGTTCGCCCTGCAGTCTTGTTAACCTTTACCATTAAACCTTCTATTTACGGAGGTGTTGCTGGTCGGGTGCTTGGAGTTCAAACGATATCCAACATAACTGGATTGGGGGCGGTCTTCATCAAGGGCGGTTGGTTGCATTGGTTTGTACGCAGGCTTTACAAACATTCCCTTACAGGTTGCAGGCGGGTTTTTTTCCAAAACGAGGATGACCGCCGACTGTTTATCGAGGATGGCTTGGTTCGAGCAGAGCTTGCTGGTCGCGTTCCTGGATCGGGGATAGACTTGACGAAATTTTCTATACGGCGACCTTTGCCAAGAGGAAGCAAAAAGGGGTTTCGGTTCCTATTGGTTGCCCGAATGCTTTGGGACAAGGGCGTGGGTGAATTTGTGGATGCTGCGAGACTTTTGAGCCAAAGGTATCCTGATGCGGAATTTTGTTTATTGGGCTTTTTGGACACACAAAATCCAACAGCAATTTCTCGTGAGCAAATGGATGAATGGGCGGCAGAGGGAATTGTGAAATACTTGGGTGTTAGCGATGATGTTCGTGAGGAAATTGAAGTAGCTGATTGTGTGGTGCTCCCTTCGTATCGAGAGGGTGTCCCTCGTTCCCTGCTTGAGGCTGCGGCTATGGGACGACCAATTGTAACAACGGACACAACAGGGTGTAGAGAAGTGGTCGATGATGGCGAAAGCGGTTTGTTGTGCAAATCCAAGGATGCGGATGATTTGGCTGACAAGATGGAACGCCTTTTTCATATGCCCGTGCACGAGCTAGAGACAATGGGGCGTCGTGGACGCAAGAAAATGGAGCGTGAGTTTGATGAGAAGATCGTCATTGAAAGATATCTTGAGACAATCGAAGAAATCTGTGGATAATTTCGTAGATGCACCGGCTCAGTATCCGGTGTCTTTTATTGGCCACGGCCTTCCCGCACCGGAGTGGATTCTATCATCTTGCGCGTGCCATTGTGCTTAGGTTTGCTCCCTTATGACCTCTTATACATATGAGAAATAAAGTTTTGATTTTTGGAGGTGCAGGTTTCATCGGGTTGGGCATTGCGAAATTCTTGATGAAACAAGAGATTGTGAAATTACCATTGCTTGGTATACAGATTTCTATGAATCTGGTGGTCAAATCCATAGCGGTGGGTTCAAAAACCCGGATGATCTTAAATTCTAGCACATTAATATTTGAGAGATCATCTCGGTCAAGGCTTGGTGATTTGAGTGTTTGCAGGTCTTGAAGATATTCGTATCAGTGATGGTATCCGATTGAAGATCGGCATCGGGGCCCTCGTCTTTGCATTCGGGAATACAACTCGATGCTTTTCGGAATTTTTCTAGGATGGAAAATTGAGTTAATCGGCAATGAAGGAGGAAAGATCAGTGAGCCAATTGACTGGGGCTAGTTATCAACTTCCGAAGAGTTCTGACGATGATAAGGCGGGAATCGACGATTTCTTGTCTCGGAATCCCAGTAAGCCTGTTATCGTGGTGCAGGGCCTCGGCTTTGTGGGTGGCGTAATGAGTTTGGTTTGCGCGAATGCCATTAGTTGCGAATATGCGGTAATTGGCATCGATTTGCCAACGCCCGAATCCTACTGGAAGATTCGTTCCTTCAATGAGGGTGTTCTTCCTCTCAAATCCTCGGATTCTAAAGTCACGGAGTATTTCGAGCGGGCCTGCAAAAAAGGGAACCACTACACAACCTTTGACACCTACGCATATGCCCATGCCGACATTGTTATCGTTGACGTCAACTTGGATGTGCAGAAGCAATCGAGCCCTGAAGGTGAGCTATCTGAATTCGACGTCGATATGGCTCCATTTTCGGGGGCGATAGAGGCTATTGCCAATAATTGCAAACCAAGTGTCTTGATTATAGTCGAAACGACCGTGCCGCCTGGCACCTGCGAAAAAATAGTCCTCCCCATTCTCCGGCGAGGATTATCCGATCGAAACCTTCCGACAGATTCGTTCAGACTTGGGCATTCCTATGAACGAGTAATGCCTGGTCCCAATTACATTGACTCCATACAGAATTATTATCGCGTTTACTCTGGGGTTGACGAGGAGAGCGCGGTTACCACTGAGAAATTCCTCAAGACCATCATCCATACGGATGAGTATCCCCTGACTAGGCTTCAGGGAACCAACGCCACGGAAATGGCCAAGGTTCTTGAAAATTCATATCGCGCCATGAACATCGCATTTATGGTAGAATGGAGCAGGTTTGCAGAAGAAGCAGGTGTTAACCTATATGATGTGGTAAATGCAATACGTCTGCGACCAACGCATTCTAACCTTATGTATCCAGGCATTGGTGTTGGTGGATATTGTCTTACTAAAGATGCTCTTCTTGCAAGTTGGGCTAGACAAAACTTAATTGGAAAAAGGCAACCATTATCTCAAAGTGAATCTGCTATTAATATAAATGATCAAATGCCACGTTTTTCATTTGAATATTTTCAAAATATATACCCTAAACTTAAAGGGGCAAGAATATTATTTTTGGGTGTATCCTACAGAGGAGATGTTGGGGATACACGGTATAGTCCAGTAGAAAAATTATTCAATTATTTTTCAGCAGTTGGAGCAATTGTTACCTGTCATGATCCTTATGTAAAATATTGGGATGAAAAATCTTTAGAAATTGAACAGGATTTAAATACACATTTAAGTATTTCACCGGACATTATTATAATAACTACAGGACATTCAATATATAAAAGCAAGAAAATAATAGATTCTCTATTCGCATTAAATACAATTTTCATATATGACACCATTGGCTTATTATCAGCAGATCAAATTAAATTTCTGGAACAAAAACATACCATAAAAGTCCTCGGTAGAGGAGATTTGTAAATCACTGTTGTTAATGAAAGGTATATTTACGAATATAAAGTGAATCATTTGCCCCGTCCTTTAGGGCGCGGTCAATTTTTATATAAAACATTTGAGGGGGTTTAACCCCTTTTCGAAGTAGATTTAAAGAAGGACACTATCTTAATGAAAAAGAAAGTATTAATCCTTGGTGGAACAGGATTTATCGGCCTTGGAATAGCCAGATACCTCGGAGCCAATAGAGACTATGATATAACCATAGCTGACATTTTTCCCGAAGGTCAAAAAGATTCTTATTTTATTCAAATTATTTCGGATTATTCAATTAAACTCATCGATGGTGATTTTGCTAATCCGGAAATGTTTAAAAAATTGGATAGCAATTATGATTATGTATATATGCTGGCTTCGGTTGTTGGTGTAAACCGCTGTATTGAAGAGCCCCATGAAGTGATTCGCATTAATACAGCTCTGATTCAAAACTCCTTAAAATGGATTACAAAAAATGATATAGGTAGAGTACTTTTTTCTTCCTCCAGCGAATGTTATGCAGCAACAACAGATACCTTTAATTACAAAGTACCAACATCGGAAGAAGTACCGTTAACTATTTCTGAAATTGGCCATCCCAGGTTTACCTATGCTGTTACGAAAATGCTTGGCGAGTCTGCGTTTTTGACTTATGGTAAAAAATATAATTTTCATGTTACAATTGTAAGATATCAAAATATTTTTGGTCCAAGAATGGGATTCAAACATGTAATTCCACATTTGGTGCAACGATTTTATGATGGTTTAGAAAAGCCATTTAAAATTTACGGAGCCGATCAAACCAGGGCATTCTGTTATATTTCTGATGCAGCAGAAGGAACGGTTATGGCATTAGAAAATGATAATTCAGATCAGGAAATATATCATATGGGTTCTCCCGAAGAGATAACGATTGAAGAATTAACCAAAACAGTAGGAAGTTTAATGGATTATAAAGGTGCATACGAAGCTGCTCCGACTTATCCGGGTTCGGTATCTCGGAGATGTCCTGATATATCAAAATCCATAAAAAATCTTGGTTATGCTCCAAAAGTTCATTGGAAAGATGGATTGGAAGAAACAGTTTCATGGTACATTGACTTTTATAAATCAGGTACTCCAATATACAGTGGTGGATTCAAAACGCCGGATGAACTCTCATACAAGGGATAGTGTTGTGAAAAGATTTTTTGATATAATTTTTTCATTAATTGTTCTCATACTATTTTCACCTTTTGGCATAATAATAGTACTAATATTGAAATTTACAGGCGAAGGTGAAATATTATATAAGCAATCCCGCATGGGTCAAAATAGTGAACAATTTGGGATATTTAAATTTGTAACCATGGTAAAAGACAGTCCTAATCTTGGAGCGGGTGATATTACTTTAAAGGACGATCCAAGAGTTTTACCATTTGGTAAATTTTTAAGAAAAACAAAACTGAATGAATTCCCACAGTTTCTTAATGTATTAATTGGTGAAATGAGTTTTGTAGGCCCAAGACCTTTGGTTATAAACCAATATGATATGATACCGGAAAACTTTCAACAAAAAATTAAATTACTAAAACCGGGTATAACAGGTATTGGTTCAATCATTTTTCGGGATGAAGAAAGATATTTAGAGGATAATAAAGAAAACTCAAATGAGTTCTATAAAACAGAAATTGTACCTTTTAAAGCATCCTTAGAATGCTGGTATGAGGATAATATGTCATTTTTTATTGATTCTCTATTAATTTTAACAACAATCATAATGGTTTTTTCCCCAGACACTAAATTGTATAAATATTTATTTTCTGAATTACCTCAACATGAAATATTTAATCCATAAATATTTTATAAACAGATCGAGTGAAGTCTCCCGACTTCACAGGCTAATCACACCACATAAAATATTGGAGATTTTATATACTTGGGAAG
>JADHUD010000123.1 GCA_016784705.1 Spirochaetia bacterium
AAAACAAACCTTACTCAGTCATATCGAGATATTAATGCAGCAATTTCTGATTTTGAAAAACACATTTCTTTTGATCAGGGTACATTCGTACATCATAAAACATGGGGAATTGGACGAATTCAGCAGATCCTTGAAGATTCTCTGATAATAGATTTTATAAATAAACGCGATCATCCAATGTCCCTGAAAATGGCAGTAAAAGCATTAAATGTTCTTTTAAAAAATCATATTTGGGTTATTAAAAGTATTTTCCCCAAAGATAAATTAAGAGACAAAATTAAACAGGATATACTCTGGACATTACGAACTATTATAACAAGTTTCAATAATTCAGCAAATCTTAAAAAGATTAAGTCTGAACTGGTCCCATCGATTCTCACACCCAATGAGTGGCTTTCCTGGAACACAGCAGCTAAGAAACTACTTAAAACAGATCCATATTTTGGTGTAAATCCTGATAAGCCTGATGAATATTCTGTTAGAGAAACACCAGTATCATATGAAGAAAAAACATTAAATATGTTTAAAGCAGAAAAAGATTTCAATCAAAAAGTAAAAATTCTTCGTGAATTTCTGGATAACAGTGATCCGGAATCTGATTATTTTACAGAAATATTTTCATATTTTATAAGTATACTAAAAAGTTTTACAAGCGTTACAGATACTGTTGTTACAAGCTATTTGATAGTTAAACGGTTAGTTAAAACTTATCCTTTTCTAAATCAGAATATTGAAGTAAATTTTGCAGATTTAATAAATTCGATTCAAAATATTGATCAAACTTTTGCTCATCTCCCGGATGCTGACTTAAAAAGATCTTTTTTAGAAGAGATTATTAATTATCAGGATGATTGGGACTTGGTATATAAACAATTATTTCCATATTATCTCAGCACTTTTATTATTGATGAGTTAGTAGATCGTGAGAAAAAAGATACATTAATTCAGTTATTTAAAGATTCTTACTCCCGTTATAAAGAGATGCCCGAGATGTTTCTTTGGCTGGTAAAAAATTATGACCGCGAGTTTTGGAATGATTTAATTGAAGTGAATTTTGAGAAAATACTTCTTGCCCTACTGCACCTTCTTGATATTTCTAATCGTGCAGTCAGCAGTAAAAAAGATGTAAGCTTTAACAGAAAAATTGGTAAAATTATTTCAGGAATTCTTTTTACAGAAAAAAACCTTCATCAATATTTGTATGAAAGTAATCTTGATTCTGTTAAACGTGTTTATAGTTTGGTTAAAGATGTTGATGAACTTGATCCTGCTGTTTTAATAGAGTTAAAGCATGTTATTTTAGAAAGATTTCCAGATTTTATCTTTCATGGTGAAAATGATTCAAGAACAACAACTGTATCAGGCGGCTTGTTAGTAACTCAGAAAATGTATGATTTAAAACATAAACAACTGCAAAGGATTCTTGAAGTTGAAATCCCACTTAATTCACAGGAAATCGGGTCTGCAAGATTACTTGGCGATTTGAAAGAAAATGCTGAGTATAAAGCCGGTAAAGAGAAGCAGGAGCTATTAAATATATCTTTAGGAAAACTCACAGATGAGTTAGATCGTGCAGTTATAGTTAAACAGGATGATATCAATATTTCAAAAGTGTCTTTTGGCACCATTGTACAAATGACGAATTTAATCAAAAACATTGATGAAACTTTTACTATACTCGGTCCATGGGAGTCAAAACCTGCTGAGAATGTAATTTCGTACCTTGCTCCTTTTGGATCAAAACTTTTAAATAACAAAGTTGGAGATGAGATTAATTTTATCATTAATGAACGCGAATACGCATATAAAATAGATAGCATTACTGCTGTTGAGTTATAAATTATTAAGAATTAAAGGGTTGATTTTTCGAAATCAACCCTTCTTTTTAAAGAGATAATCAATTTTACTTAAGCGATAAGATACTAAAATAAAAAAACATGAAAGAATCCCGATCCCTAACAGAATCATAAAATTTACGATAGTACTGCCGTCAGAAAACCAATACACCTTGGAATATTTATACAGTAATAAACCTGCGGCAATGGGAATGTTTGCAATAAAAATTTTTAACAAATATTTATAATTGTTTGTAAATTTCATATCGGGCATTTCCCGCTTAATAAAAAATACCTGTATTCCAACAGCAATTAAATATGCTGATGAATTCCCAATACCTAATGCAGCAACATCTAATTTTAGATTAAGGCAGATTATTGTAATCAAAATATCAGAAACAGCAAAAATCAGTACTGTGTAAACAGTAAGTTTGAATTTATGAATTGAATACAAAAATCGTTGGAAAAAATTAAAAATTCCTGCAAAAAGTAATCCTAAAGAAAAATAACGTAATGATTCTGCTGTACGTACTGCATTTTCAGAAGTAAACTTACCTTTTTGAAGTATTGTGAATACTAATTCATTACTGAAGAAAATGAGTAATATAGTTGATGGTAATAAGTATACTACTATATATTCAACTCCTTTTTGTAAGTTTCTTATTTGCCCAATACCATCAGATTCATAATAGCTTCTGCTCATAGAGGGAAAAAGTACTGTAGCAATAGAGACGTAAAAAACACCATAGGGCATTTGCCAGAAAACCAGAGAATTAGAGAGTGCTGTAACACCACCAGTAGGAAGAGTTGATGCAAAATAGAAAGAAATTTGTTGTGTTATTATGAGAATTATTGAAGTTATTACTACAGGAACAAATGATTTCACAACTGAAGAGAAATATGAATTGTGAAAATGAAAATTAACTTTTATTGAATAACCATTTTGGATGAATGTTGGATAAATAAAAATTAATTGAAGTATTCCGCCAGCTAATACACCTATCCCCATAGAATATGCGCCATATGCATCTGATAAAAGAATTATTGATACAATTACTGATGTCGAAAATAATAAAGGTGACAAAGCTGTAATTATAAATTTTGATTTGCATTGTAAGGCAGCCTGCATAACAGCCGCTATGGATATAATTAAAAGATAAAGAATAAAATATTTAAGTAACATTGCGGATATTGATATCAGGTTTGTATCTGAGAAATCAGAAAGGAACGTAATAATAGTGGCAGGAAACAAGAAGACCATAGTTGTTACAGGAAGCAGGATAATCAATTGAAATGCAAGAATCCTATGTATTAAACTATTTGCATGCTGGTCATTAATATTTTGCTCATCATGTTTTACAGCTTTTGTAAGAACAGGAATAAACGCTGAAGAAAAGGCTCCTTCTGCAAGCAATTTTCTCAAGTTATTTGGTATGCTGAAGGTAAAATTTATAACATCTGCAATACCGCTGGCTCCAAAAAATGTAGAGATCAGACGAACGCGCACAATACCCAGCAACCTGGAGCCGATTGTACAGATCATGAAAATTAAAGAAATATTGCTGCTTGAGCTGATTTTTTCTTTATTTTTTTTTACCATACATTTCCAGAAAATTTTTTTTAAAATTTATAAAATTATTATTCTGTATACTTGTTTTTATATCTTCAAGAAAATTATATAGAAAAGTTAAGTTATGTTCACTTGCAAGCATCGGACCCAGAATTTCTTTTGTTTTAAAAAGATGCCTTAAATATCCTTTAGAATAATTTGTGCAGGCAGTACACTGACATCCCTCAACAATAGGATCTCTTGAAAATTCATTAACTATTTTTTTTAGATTAATCATTCCATTCTGAGTGAACACAGCCCCATTTCTTGCAGTTCTGGTAGCAAAAACACAATCAAAAATATCTATTCCATTTTCTACTGCTTCAAGAATATATTCGGGTGTACCAATACCCATAACATATAATGGTCGGTTTTCGGGAATATATTGAACAGTATATGCCAGCATGTCTGCGTAAACTGAAAAAGGCTCGCCAACTGATAGACCGCCAATTGCTATTCCGGGAAAATTCAGTTCAGTAATGGTAAGAGCACTCTCTTTTCGAAGTTCTGTAAAAAAATTACCTTGAATAATACCAAATAAACTCCCTAAATATTCTGGAAAATTACTTCGATGTATAATTGATCTTTTTGCCCAATTGTGGGTTAAATTCAAAGCATTTCGTGCTTCTTTCTCTGAAATTTCAGGAGGTGTGCAAACATCTAGGCACATAGCAATATCACTATTAAAAACCATTTGTGCATCTACAACATTTTCCGGAGTCAGTTCATGATATGATCCATCAATATGAGAACGAAACTTTACTCCAGCTTCTTTTATTTTTCTAAAAGCTGATAGGCTGAAGATCTGGAATCCACCGCTATCGGTGAGAATATTGTGCTTCCAGTTACTGAATTCATGCAAACTGCCAAATGATTTAATAACTTCAAGTCCTGGTCTAAGATAAAGATGATATGTATTTCCTAAAATAAGATTGTATCCAATATTTTCAACAGTGGAATGATATAGAGCTTTAACAGTTCCATTCGTTCCTACCGGCATAAATGCAGGAGTTTCTACGTCACCATGGGGTAGTTTCAATATTCCTGTTCGGGCATTAGATAATAAATCTTTGTGGATCAGAGTAAATATATTCTCCATGGGAAATCACCTCATGTTTTTACTGAATTTAGTAATAGTGAGCCAAATATAAAGAACAACACAAATGGAAACCACGCTCCTACAGCGGGAGGAATAAATCCCTGTTTTGCAAGTAAAATACTGATCATCTCAAAAACATAATACAAAACTGAAATTGATAAACTCAATAAAATACTGAATAATAAAATATTTTTTTTAAACCTCCAGGCAAATGCACTGGAAATCATAATAACAATTAAAGGGGTAAATGAGAATGAAAATCGTTCAAGAAAGTCCGTATAATACGACCTGTACTCTACAAAGTTAATAAGTTCTACACGTTCAAGTAATCGGCGCGCTTCATGTATTTTCAATTCTGAAATTACAGCAGAAGTATTTCTCATATAATCTGGATGGAGCGTAAGATTATTCTCAGAATATGTATCTGTATATTGGGAATTGACTGTTGAATCTAAAAATGTATAAATTAACACATTATTCAATTCCCAAAAACCATTTTCTGTATAAATACCCCAAGAGGCATCAATTCGCTGTTTCAATTCATTATTGTTATCAGTTATGAGAATTACGGCATTATTTATTTTCCGGTTCTCATCATCATAATATTTTGCATAATATATAATATGATTTTCATTGATATTGGCAGATTTAGTTTTTATTACAATTTGAGAATTATTGAATGAATTAGAAAATCCAAGAAGATCTGAAGAAACTTCATTCTTCATTTTGAAAGTGGATATTACAGCAAATTCATTGAAAACAAAGCTGAACAAACTAATAAATACTCCAAGTGCAATTATAGGAATAATTAATCTTTTATAGGATATTCCAGCGTTTAATATCGAAATCAGTTCATTATTTGAATATAATCCTGCCAGGACAAAGGTTCCGGAAAATAGCAAAGCTGGGCTTAAAGAGTATGAAATTGTTTTTGGTATGTAAAGTAAAAATATTTTTACTATATCAATAATGGCAACATTATTAGAAATATATCTATTAATGTTCGTAAACAGGTCCACAAATTCCAAAATTAGCATAAAGCAGAAAATCGCTGGAAGAAAAGAGAGAATAATCTGGCGTGTTATATATTTCCAGAGTGTCGGTATCAATGTTTTCCCCTGAGATAAAATAATAACAACCCTAAACTTATATATATAAGATTAGGTAACCACATGAGAAAAGCAGGAGAATAAAAGGTTCTTGTTCCAAATGTTTGACCAGCAAAAAGCATAAACCAATATAAAGTTGCAGCAATAATACCTATTCCAAAGCCGACTAATCTTCCATTTCTTAAACGTATAGCCGATAAAGGGAAAGCAAAAAAAACTAACGCGGCACAAGCGGCAGGGAGAGCAGATTTTTTATAGAGTTCAATCCTGTAATATTGCAGTTTCTTACTTCTCAGCTCTGAAGAAACAGCTGATTTATAATTCAGCCAGGAGTTTGTGGTAAGGGTAAAATCGTTTGGTTCAAGTTGTGAATTATCCTGATAATAATTGTAGTAACTTGCATATTTGTATATGTTAATTCTTTCAGCAGCCTCATTTTTTGCAAGTAACTCTTCGGCTTTCAGATCTTTAATTTCATCAAGTATATCGCGCATACTCATATCATTTGGAGTTACACCCATAAAACTATAACTTACCGTATTCAGTAAAAGATTATATTCCATTGAATCTGATGAGAAAAAATCATAATCTCCTATAGCTTCACTTCTTGGAGAAAAACCTTCAACAAAATCCAGTTTTATAGTAATAAGCTCATCACTCTTATCAGATTCAGAGAAGCTTGCTTTCTGTGAAGAAATTACAGACAAACCTGTTGGAGATTGTTCAAGTATCATCAAGTGGCTTACTTCACTATGTATAACATCACCAGTAATAAAGAAAGTATTACCAAAACGTGTAACAGAGTGAGATTTTAATTCTAAATCAGGATTTCTGTATAATAATTCCCGATATAGTTCTTTATATTTTATTGTTCCAAGAGGTTGAAATATATCATTTAATATAAATGAGAAACCAGTAAAGATTAAACTAATAACTATTACCGGAGTAAATATCTTTTTGAAAGAAATTCCACTAGACCGAAGTGCAAGTAATTCATTTTGTGAAGCCAATTGACCAATTGTCATCGAAGCACCGGTTAAGGAGGCAAAAGGAAACGTAAAGGATAAAATTACAGGAATTGAATAGAGAATAATTCGTAAAACATCAATTATATCAACATTAGCAATAAGAATATTTTTAGCGATTACTAATAATTGATTTATAAAAAATATTGCAAAAAAGAACGAGAAAGAGACAAAAAAAGCAAATATGTACTCTTTTGATATATATACATATAGAGTAGTATATCTCTGCTTTTTTTTCATGTTATTATGTTCCGGTAGACCCGAAACCTCCTTCACCGCGCGTGGTATTATTTAAGTTATCGGTAAGATTAAATCTAACATTATGAGTTCTGGAAAATACCATTTGAGCAATTCTGGATCCATGCTTTATAGTAAAAGGTTTTTTGCTGTGGTTTATCAGAATTACCCTAACCTCGCCTCTGTAATCTGCATCGATAGTCCCCGGTGAG
>JADHUD010000124.1 GCA_016784705.1 Spirochaetia bacterium
CCAGTCCCGAAAACTGCCTTCAGTATATTTCATAATATTACCCTTATGCACAAGGGTCACACTATCTCTATCATTATCAATAGCATATTGGATCGCTGCACGAACTAATCTGTTTGTTCCCTCCATACTTACCGGTTTTATTCCCAGGCCTGTTGTTTCAGGAAAACGGATTTTACCAAATTTCTCAGGGAAATTTTCGCGCAGAAAATTGAGAAGTGCTGTTGTTTCCGCAGCTCCCTGGCGGAATTCAATACCGGCATAGATATCTTCGGTATTTTCTCTGAAAATAACCATATCAATTTTTTCCGGGTTTTTAACCGGGCTTGGCACTCCCTCAAAGTAGCTTACCGGGCGAAGGCATACATAAAGATCAAGTTTCTGCCGTAATGCGACATTTATCGATCGAATTCCACCCCCAATAGGAGTTGTTAACGGGCCCTTTATTCCTACATGATATTCACGGAAAGCCTCGACAGTCTCGTCAGGCAGCCAGCTGCCGGTAAGCTTAAACGCTTTTTCTCCAGCAAGAACCTCTTTCCATTTGATGGAACGTTTGCCGTTATAGGCTTTCTCAACCGCCATATCCATGACATACTGAGAAGCTTTCCAGATATCCGGTCCTGTACCATCACCTTCTATGTAGGGAATAACAGGCTGATTCGGGACCTTGAGTATCCCATTTGAAATAGTAATTTTATCTGACATATGTATAGAGCCTCCTCACATTGTGTGTTTGAATTATGTTCTTTCCTCTATAGGTAAGATTTTTTTTGTCTGCGGACCTGTATACAGCTGCCTCGGCCGTCCAATCTTCTCATACGGATCATGGTTCCATTCAAGGTAGTGGGCGATCCAACCGGGCAGTCTTCCCAATGCAAACATAACTGTATACATATTTGTCGGGATTCCCATGGCGCGGAATATGATACCGGTATAGAAATCTACATTCGGGTAGAGATTCCGTTCAACAAAGTAGGGGTCATGTAAGGCAATATCTTCCAACTGCTCAGCCAATTCAAGAAGAGGATCTGATGTTCCCAGATCTGCTAAAACTTCATCACACATTTTTCGGGCAATTTTTGCACGGGGATCGTATGTTTTATAGACACGATGACCGAATCCCATGAGTTTGAAGGGATCGTCTTTATCTTTTGCGCGCTCAACAATTTTTGTAAGACTCTCGCCGCTTTCCAATATCTGTTCAAGCATTTCGATAACAGCCTGATTTGCACCGCCGTGTTTTGGACCCCATAAAGCGCATATTCCGGCAGAAACTGCGGCATACAAATTTGCTTCAGAACTGCCAATCAGCCGTACTGCGGTTGTTGAACAATTCTGTTCGTGATCTGCGTGCAGAATAAGCAGTTTATTCAGTGCTTTTATGTGTATAGGATTGGGAACATACTCTTTAACCGGTGAGCTGAACATCATATTAAGAAAGTTTTCACAATAACTGTATTTTGAATTTGGATTAACAAACTCCATTCCTGCTATTTTTCGATAGGTAAAGGCAGCTATTGTGCGCATTTTTGAGAGTAATCTGGTTACATTTAAATCCATCTGTTTTTCAGGATCCTCTGCCAGATCTATTTCCGGATAAAATGGCTGCAAAGAGACAACCATAGCGGCCAGGATGGACATAGGGTGAGCATTGTCAGGGTAATTCCTGAAAAAATTTCTCATCTGCGGGTGGATAAGTGAATTCTCATTTAACAGATCAGCATATTTTTTCCGCTCTTTTACAGTCGGCAGGTATCCATGTACCAGCAGGTAGGCTACCTCAACAAAGTCGCAGTTTTCCACTAGATCTTCGATAGGATATCCACGATATTGAAGAAGGCCTTTTTCACCATCAAGATAGGTTATTGAACTTCGGCAGGATCCGGTATTACCGAATCCAGGATCATAGGTAATATAGCCAGTCTCTTTTCTGAAATTGGTGATATCAAGTGACTTTCCGCCCATGTTGTCAACAATGACGGGAACTTCACATAACTTTTTTCCATCAATCATTATGTCCGCTTTACACATTATTAAAACCTCCAATAGTATTACCGGAAAGATTTGCCAGTGCAAGAATTAATGCCTGAGTTCCGGATTTCCCGTGTCCCGCAGCTTTTAGGCCTATATATAGCTGATGAACAAGAGCTAATCCCGGAAGAGAGATCTCCATGTAAGCTGCCTCTTCTAGAGCTATTTCCATATCCTTAATAAAGTGCTCAACAAAAAAGCCTGGTGAGAAATTTCCTGCGGCAATTCTCGGGGCTAAATTATCCAGGGACCAGCATCCTGCAGCTCCTTTACTGATTGTCTCCAGCATTACCGTGATATCTAGACCGGCTTTATATCCATAAAGAAGTGCCTCACATACGCCGATCATAGTACCGGCGATGGTAATCTGGTTACACATTTTTGTATGCTGGCCACTTCCTGCCGCACCTTCATAGACTATATTTTTTCCCATTGCCTCGAAAAGAGGAAGAATGTAATTGTACGTCTCTCTATCTCCACCTGCCATAATAGCCAGCCGTGCCTCTTTTGCCCCCACATCTCCACCCGATACAGGTGCATCAATTGACATACATGCATGCTTTTTTGCCTCAGTATAAATTTTTTGAGCGAGAGATGGCTTTGTGGTTGTCATATCAATGAATATCTTACCCGGTGCTGCTGCTGCCAGGATACCGTTTTCTGAAAAATAGACATTCTCAACATCTATCGGATAGCCTACAATAGTAAAAATAATATCAGCTTTCTCTGTAACTTCTTTGGGACTTCCGCACCAGATTGAACCGTCTTGGACTAAAGAGGCTGTTTTATCTTTTGTTCTATTGAAGACATAAGTGGTTAATCCCATATGCATAATATGTCTGCACATTGATTCTCCCATTACACCGGTTCCTATCCAGCCGATTTTCTTTGTCTTCAATTCTGCATAATCCATTTCATTCTCCTGATAATTCAAAGATGAATTGAGTATAGCGGGAAAATGAGATATTTTCTATAGGCCGAAAAATTTTCAAAAATATATCGATTATGTTGAGGTAATTAGTACTTTTTCATGAGTGTCATCAGATTTGATGCTAATTCTCACTCCCACTCTCACTCTCACTCCCACTCTCACCATCAGCATCAGCATCAGCATCAGCATCAGCATGTGACCGCCAGGTATAAGGAGATTTTCTTCTTAATACCAAATTATGTGCTTTTAGCCGGATTCCATTAATATTTATAAAACCCTTGCAATCAATTGCATTATAGCCGCCTTCGATCTCCATACTGGAAAGATCCTGATTGTACAATGACGTTGGAGAAGTTCTTCCGGCCGGCATTATATTGCCTTTGTACAATATAAGTTTAACTTTACCCGTAATATCCTCCTGACTTTTATTGAAAGCACTCATGAGAAAATCCATTTCAGGAGAGAACCAGAGTCCATTATAAATAAGTTCAGAGAATTTTGGAGTCAGCATGTCACGAAGATGCATTACCTCTTTATCCATGGCAATTCCTTCCAGATCTCTGTGGGCAAACCAGAGAAGTGTTCCACCAGGTGTCTCATAAATACCCCGGGATTTAACTCCTACATACCTGTTTTCCACTAAATCAACACGGCCTATGGCATTTTCCGCACCTACTTTATTCAGATAGATCAGCATTTCAAGCGGATCGGTTTTAATTTCACCAGTTTGCTCATTTTTTACCTGCACCGGTATACCATCCACAAAATCGATAGAAATCTCTGTCTCCTTATCCGGAGCATCCTGAGGAGAACGGGTATGGGAAAAGACTTCCGCCGGGCAGCGCAAAGCCGGATCCTCGAGAATTCCTGCCTCATGACTGATATGCAGAATGTTTTCATCTTCACTATAGGGTTTTTTGGTGGAGGCTTTTATGGGGATATTATAGGTATGAGCATAAGCAATTAAATCTGATCTTCCCTTAAACTGTTCAAGGAATTCTTCCTCTTTCCAGGGTGCGATAATTTTCACATCCGGCATTAACGCATAGAATGCAAATTCAAATCGTACCTGATCATTGCCCTTGCCTGTGGCACCATGAGACACATATTTCGTACCCTCTTTCATTGCAATTTCAATCTGTCTTTTTGCAATAAGCGGTCTTGCAATTGAGGTTCCAAGAAGATAAGTTCCTTCATAGACAGCATTTGCCTGCATTGCAGGAAATATATAATCAGTTACCAGCTCTTCTTTTAAATCTTCAACATAGACCTTAGAAGCACCCGTAGCATAGGCTTTTTTTTCTATTTCAGCAAAATCCTCATTCTGCCCGACATCAGCTACATAAGCTATAACATCAAAGCCTCTATTATCCAGCCATTTTAAAATGACAGATGTATCAAGTCCGCCGCTATAGGCTAGAACAATTTTTTCTTTTTTCATAATCCGATCCTTTCTGCAGTGTCTCTTCACTACCATCCAAGTTTGTTTGATAGTGCTTTATTGCATAATTATCAAAAATAATCAATAAAAAAATGTATAAATATACAAAATAAACATATAATGAAGATTATATGTAATATTTATACAGAGAAGTTCTGGGTAACTTTAGAAAAATAATACAGCAGCAGGATTCTTTATAAAAGGGTTTTATTTATGAACCGATAATCTTGACACATCTTTGTAATTAGACGATTATAAAAATATCGAAATAATTACTGTATAGATAATGCTGCGGAGGAATTATGATTGAAATAACAGGGGTCTCAAAGTCTTATGCGAAAGGGACGGTTAAGGCTGTAAACAATTTAACAATGAAAATCCCGGAAGGGGAAATATTTGGTTTTCTGGGGCCAAACGGGGCCGGAAAATCCACTACCATTAAAATGCTTATAGGTCTTCTCAAACAGGATGCAGGAACTATTATCATGAATGGAATAAATATTCTTGAGGATATTACTTCTGTAAAAAAGATTATTGGATATGTTCCTGATGAACCGATTTTTTATGATAAAATGACAGGAACCGGGTATATGAACTTCATAGCAGACGTATATGGGGTTCCTCTGGATATCAGAAAAAAGCGAATTCCTGAGCTCAGTGAAGAGTTTCTGCTGCTTGATTCTATCGATTCTGTTATTTCCTCCTATTCCCATGGAATGAAACAAAAACTGGGAATAATTTCTGCTCTGCTGCATGATCCTGAGATATTTATTCTTGATGAACCCATGGTCGGTCTTGATCCGAAAGCCTCTTTTATTCTGAAGGAAAAAATGAAAGAGCTGTGTGATGAGGGTAAAACAGTATTTTTCTCCACCCATGTAATGGATGTAGCAGAACGGTTATGCGATACGGTTGGTATTATAAGTAAAGGCAAACTTATTGCCTGCGCACCCTTTAACGAATTACGAAAGAATTCGGGGGAATCCAGTTCCACGCTGGAAAATATTTTTCTGGAGCTGACAGATGAAGCAGATATTACTACTGTGTAAAGCATATATTGATGGGGTTTCGGTATTTTCCAAAGGCAGAAGGGAACAGATGCGTTTGGGACAGCAAAAATGGATTGTACCGATTGCAGTAATTGGTTTGGGGATTGCCTTTATCTCTTTCGGCACACTCCTGGTTTTAACCTATAAGAATGTGTACCAACTTGGCGCAACTTTTGGGCATCCTGATTTTCTTATCTATATGGCGATGATGATCAGCTGGATTATGATTCTTGTTCTCTCTTTCACCTCTGCAGTATCGATACTCTTTAAATCTTCAGACAGCACGTTACTCATGACGCTGCCGGTAAAGACAACGTCAATTGTCTGGTCAAAAATAATAATTCTCTATGCAACAATGCTTCCTTTGAATCTTTTCATAGTGCTGCCCGGATTGATTGTCTTTGGGATGCGCTATGGTTTTACGGTAAATTTACTGATTGGTTCTCCTCTTATACTTATTGCGGGACCGGTAGTGCCCATAGTTATATCTACAACAGCTGCTTCATTGATTATCAGAACATCTTCCCAGTCAAAACATAAAACAACCTTTGAAGTTATAGGTATGCTCATACTTCTCGGTTTTATTATAGTATTTCAGTCATTTCTCACAAGATTTTCCACAGAGGGGATTACTGAATCCAGTGCAATCTATCAATTTCTTGCTGATAGAATAGAACAGTTCTATCGGGATTTCCCCCCATTTGCCTGGGCTGCGGGCAGCGTATTATCCGGGGGCTGGATACCGCTTATTAAATTTGTTCTCTTCAGTGGGGTTGTTGGTGCTGCTCTGGGTTGGATCACCGGACGAAAGTATGTAGAGATGTTATTTGCATCGCAGGCTTCTTCACCGGCGAGTACAAAAAAGAGTTCAAGCTCCGGTAGTTTTTTCGGATCAAAGAGGGTGGAAAAATCTCATTCAGTTTCATCTGCCCTGATGCGAAGAGAGTGGATAATAATCAAATCCAGTTCTGCTTTTTTACTTCAGACTTCGATGGAGATGCTGATTATTCCATTGATGCTCGGGGTGATGTCTCTAACCGGTTCTCTGGGAGATGTTAAAGGAGTATTGGATTTTATCAATTCTGTTGACTATATGGAGCTGGTGGTTTTCGGAATACTGTTAATATTTTTTCTCATCTCATCCATATCCGCTACTTCAGTTTCACGCGAAGGAAAAACCATTGCTATAAGCAGAATAATCCCATTAGCACCGGGAATGATGGGCTGGGCTAAGGTGCGGTTTCATATCTCTATCGGTTATGCGGCATATCTCATATACCTCACTGCGGCTTTTGTATTTTTTAAGCTGGCTCCGCTGCATTTGATCTATATGATACCAGGGGGGCTTGTCTGTTTAAGTCTCAGTTCGGTAGTAGGACTTATCATTGATTTTAAAAGACCTATGCTGACCTGGGATCATCCTCAGCAGGCAATGAAGCAGAATTTAAACGTGCTCATCTCAATGGGTTTAAATGCATTGATGATTGGTATTTTAGCTGGTGTTGGGTTTCTCCTGCTGAAAATCGGAATGAATTCGCTGATTATTGGTTTAATTGTAGTAGCCATAGCTTTTGCCGGATTGGTACTTGTG
>JADHUD010000125.1 GCA_016784705.1 Spirochaetia bacterium
GATATGCTGACAGAATATTCAGTATCTGCCCTTTCCTTTTCTACATTTTACCTATATATTAACTCCATAACCTAACAAGAAAAAAAATACTGGGAAACAGTATACGTGATAGAGTGAGGAGAGAATATATGAGTGAAATTACTTTAACGGCAGGAAATTTCGAGGAAGAAGTGTTAAAATCTGACAAACCAGTCCTTGTGGACTTTTGGGCAGCATGGTGCATGCCCTGTAAAATGATTGGACCGATTGTTTCGGAAATTGCGGAAGCTCATTCCGACAAAGTAAAAGTAGGAAAACTGAATGTTGATGAGCAAGGTGAAATAGCACAAAAATATAATATTATCAGTATTCCTTCACTGCTTGTATTTAAAGATGGCGAAGTTGTTAACCAGAGAGTTGGTGCAGGTTCCAGACAGATGATTGAGGGGTTGGTAGCCGAATATCTTTAATGTGAAACCGCCTCAAATGATAGAAGAAAACTGCCGTTTAGAGATGGCAGTTTTTTGTTTGTCCAGCAAAAAAATCCCGATTCAGGGCGAATATACACCTTCAAAATTTGTTTCACCGAATGTTGATTTGCCGGTTGGAACAATATACCAGTCCTCACGTGAGTCAGTATCAGTATCAGGACTTATGCGGCACATGGAGCGGGTGGCAGTTGAATCGTCCGGATTAATACCATCTTCTGGGGTAATATCTAAACCTGAGGAATTCCAACCCTTCTGATCAGCCAGCATAACCACTCTGTCAAGTAAAGCTCTGCTGCCGAATCCTTTATAGTTTGTATCTGAGTCTGAAGTCCGGTTACTGTAGAGAACCGCATCCATCAAATCTCCCTGTGGAGAGGTGTAAAGACTGATAATTCCATTATTACCGGATAATCCTTCTCCCGACTCTATCCATACATCCCATGCTGTATCAGAAGCAAACTCTGACTGCGATTCAGAGATGGAAAGTGTCTCAGACACAGAGCTGCCGGCCTCTTTCCCGCAATGTATAACAATAATATCACCTTTTATAACCTCTATAGGCGGTAAAATAACACGCTGATTTCTATCAAATTTTACCCCGTCGCAGAAAGTAATTCCTGCAGTGTTTCCAGCACTTAAAGCAATCAATTCGACCCGGTCCGGGTGTGCGGAAGAACCCTGAGTGGTAAATTCGTTGATAACCATTTTTGGGATAGAATCATTCCATCCATATACAGCAGCTGAGAAAAACAAGGTGTTACCGGCGGGATCCTTAACCTCTCCTTCGATGATACAACGGGTACCGGGGGGAATACTGGTCTCTGTATAGATGCAGAGGGACTCTTTTTGCTCACCGTATTCACCAATTTCAGAGATAGTAATTCTTTCAATGTCGATTGGAGGCAAGAACCTGATACTGTTTTGTACCGGTATAATAACTTCTGAAAATTCTAAGATAAAACAGTTTTCCGATATTGTTTCGGCCCCAAGAATTATAGGGGGGTGCATATCGGAATTTATCAATTCCCGATACCCGCTCAGGGGAGTGCAGCTGCATAAAAGCATAAGAAGTATGACTGGTATGCAGCTTTTTGTCTCTTTTTTCAGGATAAAATATTTCATGTGAATTCCTTTAATGGGAGTATTGAAATTAATACAGAGGTCCTATTAGTTATTACTTGGAAATATATGAAAAAAATTCAAAAATTCACTATAATTATTACGGATACTGAAAACTGCCAGAATTAAACGGCCAGAATCAACCTGTGAAATGACCTGTGGTTTTACTATCATTGCATTATTGAATTGTTTCTGTGATAATAAAGCATAAAAAAGGAGAAATAGTGCGTCAAATGTTCTTAAATAATCTTGGAGGAATAGAAATATGTGCGGAATAGTTGGATATTGCGGGTACAGACCTGCGTCTGTTGTGCTTCTAGAGGGGCTGAAACGACTAGAATATCGGGGATATGATTCAGCCGGAATATGTGTGGGAACAGGAAATAAATTTGAGCTGCTTAAAAAGAGAGGGAAAATCAGAGAACTGAATGAGCTGGTGGGTAAGAGAACCCTTGGGGATTTCGGAATAGGACATACACGCTGGGCAACACATGGTGAGGCGAATGACCGCAATGCTCATCCGCATACCAGTGCATCAGGAGATGTTGTACTGGTTCATAACGGAATAATAGAGAATTATGCTGAATTAAAAAAAGAGTTTGAATCTTCCGGTCAGATATTTCAGAGTGAAACGGATACGGAAGTAATAGCCTTTATGATAGAAGATGCGTATAAAGGAAATTTGGAGAACGCAGTTCGTGAAGTTCTTCCCCTGCTGAAAGGGACCTATGGAATTGCTGTTATTCATAAAAATGAACCGGGAAAAATCGTTGGCGCCAGAAATGGATCTCCTCTGGTTCTTGGAATTGGTGAACACGAGATGTTTCTAGCATCAGATGTAACCGCGATACTTGCGTATACCAAGGATGCAGTCTACTTGAATGATGGAGAGCTTGTATCAATTACAAAAGATGGTTATCGGACCTTTGATATTAATGATACGATAATTCAAAAGCAGGTTGAGCAGATCAGCTGGGAATTGGAGCAGATTGAAAAGAGAGGGTTCAAACATTTCATGCAGAAAGAGATTCATGAACAAGTTGAATCCATATCGAGGGCTTTCCAGGGCCGTTTGAATAAAGAGTCTGCAACCGGACATCTGGGTGGTCTGAATATGCTTCCGAATGAACTCCTTGGTGTCAGGAGGGTTATCATAATGGCTGCAGGTACTTCGTATCATGCCGGAATGATTGGTGCATATTTAATTGAAAAATTAGCCAGAATCCCTGCTTCTGCAGAACTCTCTTCTGAAATCAGGTATAAAAATCCGGTTGTTGAGCATGATTCTCTCTATTTTGTAGTTTCACAATCAGGCGAAACCGCTGATACCCTGCAGGCTATGAGAGAAATTCAAAGGAAAGGCGGAAAGGTGCTGGGGTTATGTAATGTTGTAGGTTCAACTATAGCAAGAGAGTCCGACGGCGGAGTCTATCTTCACTCAGGCCCCGAAATTGCTGTAGCTTCTACAAAAGCATTTACTTCTCAGTTGGCAGTATTATATGTTCTGGCATTAAGTCTGGCTAGAATGAGGCATCTTTCCATTGAAGACGGCCTTAAAATTATCAATGCTCTCGAGGTGCTCCCGGAAAAGATCTCAAGTATACTCAAGCAAACAGCGCATATTGAGGCTCTTGCTGAGAAATATCATAGATATGAAAATTTTCTGTTTCTCGGCAGGGGAATGAATTACCCGGTTGCTATGGAGGGAGCACTGAAGCTCAAAGAAATTTCATACATCCATGCAGAAGGGTATAGTGCAGCAGAGATTAAACACGGACCTATTGCTCTTATCAACGAGAATACACCCAGTTTTTTTCTTGTACCGGACGATTTGCTTCGGGATAAAGTAATTACAAATATGAAAGAGGTTAAGGCAAGGAAAGGCAAGCTGATTGCTGTGGCCGTTGAGGGAGATCTGGAGATTGCCGGAATTGCCGATGATGTTATTTATATTCCCCATACCGAAGAAATTATGTATCCTTTTCTTATGGTTCTGCCAACCCAGCTTTTTGCCTATTATTGTGCAATTAAACTGGGCCGGGATGTTGATCAGCCGCGGAATCTGGCAAAAAGTGTTACAGTGGAGTAATTGAGTCAATTAATAAAATTGACTTTTGAAGTTTTTGAAGCTTTTGAAGTTTTTGATGAAAAATGCGTGAATTACTAATTGGAGAGTGACTGAATGGCAAAATTGTGGGATAAAGGGTACTCCGTGAATGCTCTGATCGAAGAGTTTACCGTGGGAAATGACTGGGAGCTGGATCAGAATCTGGTGACCTCGGACTGCGCAGCAAGTGCAGCCCATGCAGAGATGCTGGAATCCATAGGGGTACTTGAACCAGAAGAAAAAGAGCTTCTGTTTGCCGGGCTGGCAGACATTATAAAAAAAGCTGATGACGGCACATTTTCCATCACTCGGGAGAATGAAGACTGCCACACAGCCATTGAAAACTACTTAACAGAGACCTGCGGTGAAGCCGGTAAAAAAATACATACCGGACGCAGCAGGAATGATCAAATCCAGACAGCCCTGAGAATCTGGATGCGTGATTTTCTTTTTTCCTGTATAGAATCTTCGATAAAGCTGATTGATGCAGCGGCTGAATTTGCCGGTAAACATGCAATGATCCCCATGCCCGGCCGTACGCATATGCAGATTGCCATGCCCTCTTCAATTGGACTGTGGGCTGGTGCTTACGCTGAAGAGTTAAGCGATGAGACGGCACATCTTTTCTCCCTTCTTGAGTTGATTGATCAATCTCCTTTAGGCTCTGCTGCCAGCTATGGGGTACCGCTTCCTTTAGACAGGGAGATGACAGCTGAACTCCTGGGTTTTAAAAAAGTGCAGATTAATGTTTTATATGCAAATAATTCACGGGGAAAATTTGAGGCAATGGTAACCGATGGTCTGGATTACATCTGTTTGACACTCAGTAAAATTGCTCAGGATTTGATACTCTACTCTATGCCTGAATTTGGGTATTTCAGCCTGCCGAAAGAGCTCTGTACAGGATCCAGCATTATGCCGCAGAAAAAAAATCCGGATGTCTTTGAACTTATCAGATCCCGTTCCGCACTGGTTTCAGCATGTTCTGTTCAGATAAAAAATATTATACGGTCTTTGCCTTCAGGATATAACAGAGACTTTCAGGACACCAAAGGAGCCTTTCTCAGCGCAGCGTATGCTGCGTACAACTCTATTGAGATAATGAGGATCTGTTTTGAACAGCTTGAAGTACATCCTGACAGACTGAGAAAAGCTTTTACCCCTGAAATATTTGCTACTGACCAGGCTCTGGAAGCAGTACTTTCCGGTAAGAGTTTCCGGGATGCCTATAAATTGGTAGGTAATGATCTGGGATCTGTTGCTGCAGGGAATCCGGATACCATAATCAACACAAGGACTTCCACGGGAACAACCGGCAATCTTCTCCTTGGAAAGGTTAGCAAAGAGACCAGGCGCCAGGCTTTGGCATTGCAGAAGAGAAGGGCTGCAGTTGATACCGCTTTGATTAAATTATTGGGAGAGCGTGAACGGGTTATGTTTTTCCGGCCCGGATCCTCTGCCAGGACATAAAAGAGCTGTTTGAAAATCGGATGTACAACCTGACTGTTACGAACGATGAATTTAATCGGTTTTTTAATTGATACTTACCAGTGCCTCTGCAATATTTATACTGTAATCGCCGATATGTTCCAGGTGCTTGATAAAATCGAGAAGCATAAGTTCAGCAGTGACATCTGATCCTTCCCCTAAACGCAGCTGTGCTTTCTCCCGCATTTGGGTTCTTGTCTCATTAATAGCATTTTCATACTCAAAAGCTTTATTCAGATCAGTTGTGCTGATGTGACGGTTCAGATGTTTGTTGATAAAATCAATGTATTGCTGAACATTTTCCATATAGAGAGTCAGCTCATTCCATACCTCTTCAGGAAATTTAATTTCATTGTTATATTTTCTTTCTGTCAGAAGTATAAGATTGAAGCAGCTGTCACCTATACTTTCCAATTCATTCACAATTCTGGCCTGAGCATTTACATTCTTGGCACTGATCGGATTCATGCTGTCCTGCACAAGCTCGGCTATAAAAGTTGATAGTTCATGCTGCATCCGATCCGACAGCTCTTCCAGTTTTTTCAGATTTTTTACTTCAGACCCCAGATTTTTATCCGGACTCTTGAAAACTACCGTAAATCTGGAAAACATATTTGAGATTAATTTAGCCATTTTGAAGATTTCATCCTGAATAGTAATCAAATAGAGTTCAGGAGTATCCTGCAGCGATGATGAGATATATTTAAAGGTGTACCCTTTATCTTCACCTGCCGGCTCTTTCCTTTTAATTAATTTCTCGATGAGTTTGGCAAAAGCAGGGATAAACGGTAAAAACAGCAGGGTGTTAATAACATTGAATACGGTATGAAACATGGCAAGATGGGAAGGCAGTAAGGTTGTGCTGTTTACCCCGTAGACATCGCCGGGAACAATGAAATCTACAAGTCTCAGGAAAGGGTTAAACAGAATAACCACCCAGAGAGAGCCGATAACATTGAAAAGAATATGTGCTCTGGATGCCTGTTTTGCAGTTGTACTGGTTCCGATAGAGGCAAGGTAAGCGGTAATTGTTGTTCCGATATTCTGCCCCAGTACCAGCGCAGCGGCGGCAGGGTAGCTGATCCAGCCCTGATAGGCCATGGTTAACGTTATTGCCATTGATGCTGAAGATGACTGTACTATAAAGGTTAACAATGTTCCTGCTATAAGAAAGATCAGGGTAGCTCCAATTCCGCCTGTGCTGAAATGTGTCAGGAATTGGAGAGCTTCCGGGTTTTCGGAGATGTCAGGAACCGAGTCTTTCAGGAAACTCAATCCCAGAAAGAGAAGGCCGAATCCAATGAAAACCTCACCAATATCTTTATGTTTCAGTTTTTTTATAAAAAGAAAGGGAAATCCGATACCTATTGCCGGTATGGCGAGAGCCGAAACCTTAATTTTAAATCCCAATATTGCTACAAGCCAACCGGTAATCGTGGTACCAATATTAGCTCCGAGAATAACACCTATTGATTGAGTCAGATTCATTAATCCGGCATTAACAAAACTGACAACCATAACAGTTGTAGCTGAAGATGATTGAACAATAGCAGTAATTGCCAGGCCGGTAAATACTGCAGCAAACCGGTTTCCAGTCATAAACCGCAGGATGGCCTTCATCTTATTTCCGGCAGCTTTCTGAATTCCTTCGCTCATTATCTTCATTCCAAACAGGAATAAACCGAGACTGCCTGCTATTTCTAATAACTGTCCAATAATATTCATAATAGGTGGATAGTAGCAATTGATCCTATGAAAGTAAATACAGCGCATTGCCTCATAAAGAATCTAACCATAAAAAGTTCAATGCCTCATAAATAAATCTAACCATGGTACCCTCTCCAGTATCATATTG
>JADHUD010000126.1 GCA_016784705.1 Spirochaetia bacterium
GAGCTTCCTCAGAAGGGAGCGGTTCTGCATGGCATTCCCTTTCCTGGCAGTGCACCGGTCCTCCATGTAAGCGGTATCAAGGGAGAAATGGAACAGCTCGACCTTCCAATGGCCGCGTGCGATTTGCATGAACTGTTCTATACCGATTGGTGCGCTCATGATATAACACACAAGCTCCTGTGATACTTCATCGGCGTTCACGATCTTTCCGGTCTCCTTGTCGGTCACATCCTTAAGCACGATCCGCTCCCTCACCAGCATGCCGATTGCCTTGACAGTCTTCCATTTCTCATGGAACTTGAGGCAGGACACATCCTCCGAGTAGTAGCCTTTCCTCGTTTCCATCCTTCCGTGGTCCTTGTCAAAGGTCTTCAGGTAGGAGATGTCATCGAAATCCGGATCCCCGTAATTCTCCAGATATTCCCTGATGTCCTGCTGCAGTGACGGCTGGTTCAGCTTCACGGGAAGAACGTACACCCCGCCTTTTGAAACGATCTTATCGGCGATCTCGTACTGAGCTCCTATGGCATCTATGGTGACTACCGAATCATTGAGATCAAGCCACTCGAGAAACTCCGGGATCGTCGATATCTCGTTATTCTTCGCATCGATCTTCATCTGGCTGAACAGCACGCCTTCCTCCACGAGGAAGGCATTCAGTATGTACGGCACGTATTTCGAGTGCGCTTTCTCGCAGGCGGCTCTGATGGCTTTGCCGTCTATCGATACGTGCTTGCCCCTCGAGCTCGTGATCTGGGTCAGCCATTCCATGAAGCAGGTTATGAAGTGCTCAGGGTCTATAGCTGCGAAGGTTGCGGAGAAACAGTCGTGCGACGGTATCCGCTCCAATGTGAGCAGTTTTCGAAAATAGGGCAGGTGGTATTCCAGTTCCGCACACATATTCACGAAATCGGCGAATCCCCAGAGGGTCCCGTAGGTCGCCAGAATGAGTATGTCATCAAGCCGGTATCGCTTGCCCCGCTTATCACGTGGGTCGGGAATGCGTGAGAAGGCCGCCCTCAGGCTGATCCTCCATTCCTCAAAGTCCCTCTTTTTTACTTCTTTTCGTTGCTTCTTCACTGAACTTCCCATGGCAGCTCCACTCCTGTTTCTTCTAAGATTTGCTTCTGCAGCTCTCCGATCTCCGTCATGACCAGCCGGCCGTCGATCTCGACAAGCCGTATCCTCTTCAGCGGCGCAAGATGCTCGAATGGAAAACCCATAAGCCTTTCCAGCTTTTTCCTCTGGGCAGAGATGCAGGTGCCATCAAACCCTTCGCACCATGAGTCCCGGCTCCGGTAGAGATATGATTCATCCGATTCACTGACGATGATGCACCCGAGGACGGTGATCGCCCGTTGCTCCGACCCGAGGTCCTTCATGAACGAGGGCGGAGCAAGCGACTGCAAGGCATAGGAGAAACCGTATTCCCATATCCTGATGCCGCTGGACTTTCTGTCTATGGTGAATCTCTCCATCACCCCTTGCGGCGTGATGGCCCCGATGTAGATCTGGACAGGCTGCGGGTTTTTCTTTCCCGGAACCCGCTTCGAGGAATTCTTGTACAGCGAGTAGTTGCCTTTCCCGTCGGACTTGATGACAGTCCCTTTTCTCTTCTGGCGCTCGGCCCATTCCGGAAACCTTCCCATGAGTTGCCTCCTTTACACAAGTATATGATACCACTACCATATACTTTTGGCCACAAAAAAATACCCGGAACTTGAAACCTTCAAATCCTGGGCTTATTGCTGCTTTTTATTTTTTATGCGATTGCCCTGTGTACCATCGCATGTTCAGCTCATGTTCAGCTGAGTCGCGCAAGGTTGACACAAATTATATGTTGATGTATCGTAGCACTATGTTTTCGGGGTAGGGTGCGTTCTTAAACTGAACAATTCCCAACCGGCGGTAAGAGTCCGCGAACCTTTAAAAAAAGGGTTGAACCGGTGTAATTCCGGTACCGACGGTAGAGTCCGGATAGGAGAAAACTACGAATTCAGTATATAAATTTCTGTTGGAGATTTTTATACGGAATTTCGTTAATCCTGCATAAAATCCCCGGGTCGCAAAAGGCTCGGTTTTTTTATGCCTGTTTCTTTCTTCTAGCAAAAACATTCCGGTACTTCTACCCCTGAAAACTATTTAGTTGTTCATTACTTAATTTTGAAAGAACTTCAAATGAATGAACTTTTACTGAATTTGACCAAATTCCGGGAGGAAAATATGAAAATTGTTGAAGGAAAGCTGCAGGGAGAGCATAAAAAATTTGTTGTGGTTGTGAGCAAAGTAAATTCTCAGGTAACCGAAAGCCTTCTTGATGGAGCAGTGCATTGTCTGAAAGAGAATGGGGTGGATTCGTCTGCGATTCTTGTTATCAGAGTTCCCGGTGCCTGGGAAATTCCAGTAGTTGCGGAAAGGGTTGCAAAATCAAATGCCTTTGATGCTGTAATCTGTCTTGGTGCTATTATCAGAGGGGAAACACCGCATTTCGAATCTGTTGCCGGTGAAGTGAGTAAGGGTATAGCCGAAATATCGCGGAAAACCGGAAAGCCGATAGCTTTTGGGGTCCTTATTACCGATACACAGGAAGAGGCAGCAGCTTTTGCCAGCGGGAAAGATAATAAAGGTTGGGAAGCTGCTGCCAGCGCACTGGAGATGGTGAATTTAATGGAGAAAATTGGTCGGTTTGAAGGCAGCAGTTATCTTCAGGGAATGTTTTAGGTGTGGTATCTGTCAGAAAAAAACCACTATTATAAATCAAGATCGGCAAGTATCTCCCTGTTTTTTCCGATTCCGTCTGGTGTAAGCGTATTCAATCTACTGAAAACAATAGCTCCTGCAAGAAAAAAGAGTGCCGGTATCAGTGCCATGTGAAGATGTATGCCTAACAGTGCCTGAGCAGACTGCGGATCCTGATTGAATTTGGTTATTGAGTGAATGGACCAGAAAACCAGGGCCTGACTTGCATAGGAGAGTCTGCCGAAAAAAGCCCGCAATCCCATATAAATTCCATCATCCCGTGTCTTGGTTCTGGCTACAACTTCATCAATTACATCTGCCATAGCCGCAGGCATAAAGAGCCAGAACCCGCCAAAACCAAGTCCCCAGAGCGACATACAGATGGTAAAACCGATATAACTGTTTATGAAGGTCATTGGTAAGGCACAGGCTGCCATGGCAAGAGAGCTTATAATCAGCATTTTCTGATTACTTTTCAATTTTTTTGAGATAATTGTCCAAACAGGTACGGAGATAATTGCACCTGCGAGCATGCCGCCGAAAATAATGGTTGTATCACTGCTGGTGCCCGGCAGCACATAATCTCCCACATAATGAATAGATCCGGTCATGAGTATAGTTCCCGACTGGTAGAGGAAAAAGAGCAGGATAAATGCGACAAAATTCCGCTGTGTAAAAGCCTGTTTCATCTGGCTGTAAAATGATTCCCTGTTCCCATCAGCCCTCTCTCTGGCAACCTTTTTCATATACCGGTCGATCATCGGTTTGTCTTCACGCACACCAGGGATCATCAGGAAGGCAATAAATACTGCAATTCCGGCAATGACCCAGCCGCTGGTAAGATAGGATCCCCTGTCACCATAATTAAAAAACAAAGGCGGGATTACAAAACCGCCGGCAATACCGAAGACACCAATAACGGTGCCTATACCGGCGGTTTTAATCCGCTCACGGCTTCCGCGGAATTTATCAGGAAATATAGACTGGAAGTTGACTTCCCAGATCGAGTATAGCCCATCATAGAGGCAGATAGAGACTACCATCCAGATAAATACCGGTAATGGGTTCTCTTTTGCATTGAACGATTTCGGAATGGAAAAAATGAGGACAAAGCTGACAGCACAAAGTACTGTCCCGATAAGAATCCAGGGAAACCGTCTGCCGAGTTTTTTAGAGAGAAACGTGGGGCGTGAAGTTATATGACCGATAAGCGGATCGTTTACGGCATTCCAGATTGAGTAGATTATGGTGGCAATAGCAGCCAGGCCGGCAGACAATCCAACCTCAGTTTCATAGAATTTGAATACAATTGCTGCAAACGCTCCGGTAAGGAACTCTGCAAGAAACCGGCCTCCGCCATAGGAACTCATTACTCCGAACGGCTGCCCTGTTCTGATACTTCTTTCAGCACTTTTCATACAATTTATTTCCATTTTAGTATTTTTCCGTTACACTTGTTTCAGCAGGAAAATGCGGCTCCGGGTAATCCTGTAACGGATGTATTTGATTTTAAGCGGATTAGGGGGAGAATGCAAGTAAAATGGATATGCAGAGTGTTTTACAGGAAGTTCGTGGCTCTTTAAAGACTTTTCAGGCAGATACCGTTCTGATAAACGGCAGCATTATTACTATGGATGATGAGCACCCTTCTGCTGAAGCCATGGCAGTAACTGATGGGAGAATAGGGGCAGTAGGTACTACCCGTGAAATTCTGCATTGTGCCGGACCGCTGACAAATATTGTGGATCTTGCAGGAAGAACTGCTGTACCGGGATTCATAGAGTCCCATAACCATTTACTCTTTATGGCTGCTGATACCCATGGGGTTGATTGTTCTCCCGTGACCGCAAAATCTATTGAACATGTTGTCGAACGATTACGGGACCGGGCAGCAGAGACAAAGCCGGGGTCCTGGATAGAGGGCTGGGGTTTTGATGATCTGCGGATTGCTGAGAAACGTCATCTTTCCTCTGCCGATCTGGATAGAGTTTCGCTGAAGCATCCCGTATGTGTTTTTCATAATTCCCGTCATTTTGTTACGCTGAATAGTGAAGGACTCTTATTATCTGGAATTTCTGCCGGTACACCGCAGCCTCCCGGCGGATATATCGGAATGGATAACGAAGGAGCCCCCAATGGCATGCTTGCTGAAAATTCTGCCATACAGTATCTGCGGAGAGTGCTGCCTCCCAGAAGTGCTGAAGAGTTGGCTTCAGGACTTATTCAGGCAGGAAAAGCTGCCCTTGCACAGGGAATTACCTCGGTTCATGATGCCGCTGCCGGAACCGGGCCAGCTGATTTTGCCGCCTTGACGGCAGTGATTTCCGGGGATTATCTCCCGGTCAGGGTTCAGGGAATGGTTCCCCATCAGTTTATAGAAACGATTTACGGGTTAAAAGGGGAGTATCCGCTGGACGGTTTACGAACAGGTTCCGGAACTGACCGTCTGAAGATTGGCCCGGTAAAAATATGTATTGATGGATCGATTCAGGGATATACTGCGGCTCTTTCAGAACCCTATCATAATAATCCCGGGACAAGCGGTTTTATGGCTATGGATCAGCATACATTGGATAATCTGGTGAAAAAATACCATGAGTTGGGTTTTCAGATTGCGGCTCATGCAAATGGTGACATGGCAATTGGAGCTTTCCTGCATGCAGTAGAAAAGGCACAGCGCAGCTGTCACCGTATCAATACACGTCACCGGTTAGAACATTGCCAGATGGTTACCGGTGAGCAGCTCAAAAAAATGGCTGCCCTGGGCATAAACGCCTCGTTTTTTTCACCGCATATAAAGTTCTGGGGGGATTTTCATTATGACCGTTTTCTTGGACCTGATCGGGCAAACAGAATCTCGCCTCTGGCCGAAGCGCTGCATGCCGGTATACGGTTCGGGATTCATAGTGATGCCCCGGTAACACCCTTGAAACCGCTTGTCGGAATGGAATGCGCGGTAAACAGGTTAACAGAAACAGGTAGAGTGCTGGGGGAAGATCAGCGGATTACTCCGGAACAGGCTCTGCGGGCTTATACCCTTGATGCAGCCTATATAGGGTTTGAAGAGCATGAAAAGGGAAGTATTTCTCCCGGTAAACTTGCAGATATCACCGTATTATCAGGAGCTGTTGACGGTCTTGCACATGCCTCTTCCGGTAAAAACATCCAGATAGATATGACGGTAATCGGCGGAAAAATCTGCTATAAGAGATCATCCTGAGCAGCTGGCTTTACTGGTTTATACCGCAGGTAAAAGAAGAGAACCGAGAAAGAAATTATGAGCATGCCGGTAATACTGAAGATGTCCGGGGTATCGTTTCTCATGAACACCCAGCTGATAACCGCCCCGAGGACGGGGTTGAGGAATTTCATCATATTTAATTCTGATACCTTGACTTCCGGTTTCTGTAAGAGTGCATACCAGACTGAAAAAGCCACGGCAGAGACGAAACTGAGCCAGATCAGGCTGATATAAAAAGTTCCCGGTTGATGAAAAGTGGGGATCCCTTCAACCGGCAGCGATATGAGAAAAAGCACAAATCCACCAATAAAGATTTGTACCGCATTAAGTTTCAGCGGATCGTAAGGTACGATATTCTTCTTCAGTACCACTTGCACGGCTGCTTCAGAGATGCTCGCGGTGAGCAGAAGGATAATTCCAATAATTTCACGGAGACCTGCCTCAGTAAGCGGCTCCCTGCTCAGGCTTATCAGTACAATTCCCCCGACAGCAATGATCAGGCTAACCACTTTCTGTGTATTCAGTACGTCATTTTTCAGAAAGAGATGAGAAGCTACAGCTGAGAATAGAGGTATAGCACCTATGATTATTGCCGCTATTGATGCAGGGACTCTATCTATTCCGGTATAATAAAGGGCATAAAACAGAGCGGTTTGCAGGATGGCCGTTTTGAGGATAAGCAGCAAATGGTTTTTTGTGTGGACAACAACTCCCCGGATATCCCGAATAAAAAACATCAATAGAATTCCTGAAAGCATGAATCTGATCCCTGCAAAAAAGAGCGGGGAAGCGTACTGGAGTCCTGTTTTTACTCCCAGAAAGGCGGTTGACCAGAGAATTATAGGGATTAATGCCTTTATATAGGTTTTTTTCATGTTGTGACTATAATCCAGTTTAGATTGATTGACAATGAGCTTAGGGTTGAAGTTTTTGATGATTTATTACTTCTACTACAACAAGGACAACATCTCATAAAAAACTTCTGAAGCCAAATTTTCAATTTGGCTAATTGACAATGTCTGATCACATCGCTT
>JADHUD010000127.1 GCA_016784705.1 Spirochaetia bacterium
AATGTTTAATTCTCAAACAAGAACCCTTCAAAGACGAATTATTGCACCCGCTCAAGAGTGTGAAATAGATAAAGCGGGAAGAATAAATATACCTCCGGGACTTAGGGATTCAGTAGATCTTCAGCCAAAACAGGAAGCAGTTATTCTCGGAATAGATACCTATCTGGAATTGTGGAATGTCGACGAATATTCAGCATTTCTGGAGCGAAGTGAACAAGAATTTGCAGAAGCATCAGAATCGCTGGGAAGAAAACTTGAAGCCAGGTACGGGCAGTAGTATGGAAAATAAAGTCCTTCATTATTCGGTAATGCCACAGGAAGTTCTGGAGTTATTAAGGCCGGCAGCAGAATTGAAATCCAGCCTCATGATCGACTGTACCCTCGGTGAAGGCGGTCATAGCGAACTTTTTCTTAAGACTTTTCCCGAACTACAGTTAGTAGGTCTTGATCGTGATAATGAAATACTTGAACGGACAAGATATCGTTTGGCTCCTTTTAACAATCGGGTGACGATTATCAATACCTGGTTCGATGATTTTTTTACAAAACCGGATATGTATGAATTATCAGGACAACCAACGTGCATTCTTTTTGATTTAGGGATTTCAATATTTCATTATGAAGCATCCGGGCGGGGGTTCAGTTTCAATAAAGATGAACCTCTGGATATGAGGCTGAATAATGAAGAGGGGATAACAGCTGAGTTTGTGGTTAATACCTACGGGAAGGATCAGCTTGCAGATGTCATTTACCAATATGGTGAAGAGCGTTATTCCCGTAGAATCTCAGCTGCAATCTGTAAAAGAAGAGGTACAAAGGCTGTACAAACTTCTGCTGATTTGGCCGATATTATCAAAGGGGCTGTCCCCCGGGATTATCGATATGGAAGAATTCATCCGGCAACAAGAACTTTTCAGGCCTTGCGTATTGAAGTGAATGGTGAACTTAACAGGATAGAACAAACATTAGATAGAGCAATAGAACTTCTGAAGCCGGGGGGAAGGATAGCTGTTATCAGTTTCCACTCTTTGGAAGATCGCATAGTAAAGCAAACTTTTAAAAGATTGGCAAAAGGCTGTGTTTGTCCGCCTGAAGCCCCGAGATGCGTCTGCGATGGAGTGGCGGCAGTCAAACTGCTGCATAAGAAGCCATTTCGAGCTTCAGAGGAAGAGATAACAGTAAATCCGGCATCGAGGAGTGCTAAACTCCGGGGTGTTGAGAAATTGTAGATTGATGGAGAAAACAGGGATTAACTACAAAAAACGGATTACAGGAATTTTCGTGGCACTTTTACTGCCGGTTTTAACACTATTTCCTGTTCAACAAGCTTCGTTGAACAGAGAGATGATCCGGGACTTGCAGAATTTGAGGAACGAAATGCTTGTAGTTCATGAGTTTAACAGGATTCTGGTCGTGGAAATTGCAGAATTGGCAAACCCGGACAGAATTTCGCGAATTGCTGAGAAAGTACTCAGCATGAAAAAAGCTGAAGAAGAGGACCTGGCACTGGTTAGGCATTCTGAAGAATAAGAGATGTATGTATGAGAGATTCTCGTAAAAAATTATTTACAGTTGCTGAAATCCTCTCAATAACCGGCGGGAAAAGTCTTGGATTTCCCCATCTGGGTTCCTCAGTTACAAGCGTCGAAATTGATTCCAGAAAAGTCTGTGAAGGCGCACTTTTTATTGCTCTTCATGGCCGGAAAACTGATGGACATAACTATTTGAGAGATGCAGCTGCCTCAGGAGCCGCTGTTCTTATTGTGGATAAAGCATGTTGCGATGATTATGCTGAGTTAGTACGAAAAAATCAAACGATCTCTATAATAGGAGTTGAAAATACCCTTACAGCACTGCAGATTCTTGGCTCAGTCTGGGTGGATAGGAACAAATCACTGACAAAAATTGCTGTTACTGGAAGCAGCGGAAAAACAACCACAAAAGAGATGCTAAGTTCTATTTTGTCCGGACTAGGAAAAACGGTAAAAAATCCTGGAAATTTTAATTCAGATATTGGATTGCCTCTATCCGTTTTTCAGATATCAGATGAGCATGAATTTGGTGTTTTCGAAATGGGCATAAGTCAATTTGGTGAAATGGATACGATGTTAGGTGTTTATGAACCGGAATATAGTGTTATGACAAATATTGGTAATGCTCATATTGGTACATTAGGCAGTTTGGAAGCTATTGCAAGAGAAAAAAGTAAAATATTCCATCAGGGAGTAACACATGGATATGTACATGAAAAGAATATCTGGAAAAGCTACATGCGAGATCTTCGAGGTGTGGAGTTTTGTGAATTCGGAAGAAAGGGTACCAAAGGTTTCCTTGGAGCAGAATACATGGGACTGCAGGGATGGAGAATTCAATATGAAGATCGAACATTTGTCCTCAAACATGTCGGTGTCCACAATTTGCTCGATGCTTTAGCGGCAATTACAGTTGCGAGAGATTTAGGCGCAGAACCAAAACATATTGCAGAAGGTCTTGAATCACTTGAACCGCTTTCCGGTAGAAGTTGTGTAATAAATGGGAAAATTACCATTATTGAAGATAGCTATAACTCAAATTTGGATTCTGCATCAAGAATTATCGATTATGTTAAAACCTTACATTGGGAAGGGCGAAAAACAGTAGTCCTCGGTTCAATGAAGGAGCTAGGAAGTGCCGCGGGTAAATCTCATGAAGCAATTGGAAGAAAAGTTAAAAGTCTGGCACCCTCAGCAGCTTTTTTGTTTGGCACCGAAATGGAATCAGCTTACAATTTATTAAAAAAAGAAAATTATACTAATAAACTGATCTACACAGACTGTTATGAAGAGTTGGAATCTGAAGTAACGACCTATACGCATGATGGTGATTTACTGTTACTAAAGGGATCGCGATCTATGGAGATGGAGCGGCTGCTGACACCACTTACTTTGGTCTCATAAAAAAAAAGGAGGTAGCTGCCGAATGTATTACTTTTTCATGGTAAACATGGCAAAGCTCTCTTTTTTACGTGCTGTGGGGGTGGTGGTTGCAGCACTTCTCTTTGCTTTACTCTTTGGTTCTCCCTTTATAAGGTATTTTCAAAAAAAAGAATTTGGTCAGGAAATTCGACCGGAAGGACCTTCCAAACATCTTACTAAACAAGGAACTCCTACTATGGGAGGTCTGTTTCTCTATTTGGCATTATGCTGTACAACTTTTCTGTTAGTAGATTTTCTGCAGCCGCAGATTATAGCTGTCAGCCTATCTCTTTTTCTTTTAGGAGGAGTAGGCTTTCTGGATGATTTTTTAAAACTTCGAAAAAAGCATTCTGAGGGATTATCTGTTAAATGGAAATTGTTTTTGCAATTTTTATCAGCATGTACGGTACTTGCCTGCATTCGGATCTATACCGGACATGAAACAACCCTCTTGTTTGTTCCATGGGAGAGTAAAGTCTTCATAGATTTAGGTATTTGGTACTATCCTTTGGGTATTTTGTTTATCATGTTTTTTGCAAACTCAGTAAATCTGGCAGATGGTTTGGATGGCCTTGCGGGTGGGCTGGTGATAATTATCTTATTGATGATATCCGGTGTCGTAGTTTCCGGTATCTATTCTCCCGGCGCTGCTGTATATCAGCAAAGATCAGAGACTGCGCTTTATTTAATGACGCTAGTTGGAGCTACCCTGGGATTTTTGCGTTTCAATCTGAATCCTGCAAAAGTTTTTATGGGTGATGTAGGAAGTCAGGGACTAGGCGGGGCTATAGCCGCAGCAGCGATTGTTTTGCACATGGAATTGCTGGTAATTGTTGCGGGGGCAGTGTTTTTAGCTGAGACAGTGTCTGTCGTTCTTCAGGTTTTTTCTTTTAAGGTTTTTGGCAAAAGAATTTTTCGAATGGCTCCGCTTCATCATCACTTTGAACAAGGCGGGGCAAGTGAAAAATCAATAGTGTACAGTTTTTGGATTGCAGGTGTGGTAAGTGCCGGGTTTTCGGCAATTTTATGTTATATAGCCTGAATATTAAAAAATAGTATGCATTTTTATGATGAGAATGATGAGTATGAGGGGAATGTGCTTAGGGAATGATTAAAGAGCAGGAAACTAGTAGAAATCGATCAATATCTCTCATTTATCTATTAGTCATTGTATTAATTTTGCTTGTAGGTTTTGGATTATCGTCTTTGTTTTCTGCCTCTTATGATAAAGCAATGCGATTAGGACTTGAATCGAATTATTTCTTTAAAAAACAGCTGGTATATACAGCAATTGGAGTTACAGCAGGGTGTATTGCCTTTTTTCTACCTAGAAAGTTTTTACAGTTTATTACACCAGTGCTTGTATTGGGAAGTTTAGGTCTTATGCTTTTAACCTTGTTTACCAGTTTTGGAGAGGTTCAATTAGGAGCAAGACGATGGATTCAACTTGGGCCTATAGGTTTTCAGCCTTCAGAAGTGGTTAAAATATCAGCAATATTTTTTTTGGCAAACTATTTTGGCAAACATCACCAGAAATTAAAATATTTTTCGGCAAATATCTATCCGGCAGCAGTTGTTCTTATTTTTTCACTTCTTATACTTCTTCAACGTGATTATTCAACAGCATTAATTTTTACCGTTATTTGTTTTTTCCTTTTCATTGCTGCTGGAACCAGGTTTTCTTACCTGGTTTATATGCTTTCAATAGTTGGAATCCCAGGTTTACTGGTGCTTCTCACAGAAACATATAGATTAAAACGTGTTGTTGGATTTATTTATAAAGATATAGATCCTGCAGGACTAAATTATCAGGTGAATGCATCGCTTGCAGCAATAAAATCCGGGGGTTTAGCAGGAAAAGGGCTGGGAAATGGGTTATATAAACTAGGCCGGCTGCCGGAAGTCCAGTCTGATTTTATTTTTGCATCTTTCATGGAAGAGACCGGATTTCTTGGTGGATCATTCATCATTATATTATTTGGTCTGCTGGCATTTGCTGGATATAAGGGATCTGGCAGATTGCGAAAAAATGATCCTTATCTCTATTTTTTAGGCTTTGGAATAACAAGTATTCTTATCTGGCAGGCTTTGCTTAATATTGGAGTAGTAACTGGAATTATTCCTCCAACGGGAATTCCTCTCCCCTTTTTCTCTCAGGGGGGGACAAGTTTGCTGGTTAATCTTGGTATGAGCGGATTACTCTGCAAAGTAATTTATCATGCTGAAATGCAGAGACAGGATGGGGATAATAATAACATTTCACAAAACACATCTTATCAGGAGGTGTTGTATGAGTAATATTTTTCTTCTTGGCAGAAGACATAAGCAGCCGAAAGATATAAGACAAAACCCGGTAAGACTGTTTATGAATATTGTTCTTGGAATGATAATTATAGCAGGAATTATATATATTGTTTTTGAATTTGTAATTAAACCTAATATTGTTATAAATGAAGTAATTATTAGTTATGAAGAAACTAGTGTGCCTATCTCTGATGAGATTTATACCTTAGCAGACAATTTTCAGGGTATTTCCTTCTCCGCTGCAGCTCCAAGATCATTGGAAGCTGCATTTTCAGGTTTAGAGGAGATACTGAATGCTGAAATTTCCCGATCATTATCCGGAAAACTGAGCATAGTACTTTCACCGAGAATTCCTGTCTGTATAATAAAAAATTCAAACACATCATCACAAAAATCGCTGGATTATCATCCGGTTGATGCTGATGGAGTTGTCTATTCTGCTTCAGAAAAATATATTAATTATTTTCGTATGAAAGTGCCTGTTATAGAAGTAGCTTCGATTGAATTTCTGACCGGATTCCGGGATAAAGTTCCGAAAAATTTGCTTAGTTCAGCATATTTGCTGTTAAGCCTTCAAGAGCTGGATATAGATCTATTTAACTTGATAACTAAAGTAAAATACGATAATAATAGTAGTCATAATAATGCTTCAGCATTCTTAAGAATCTCAGAATCAGAAATTGAATTCCAATTATCTCATGACTTGGAACTTCAGCCATTTTATGACACTATTAAATCTGTTGTGGGAATATCTGATTCATGGAAAAAAAAGTATAGCAGGATTGCTGTACATAATGATGCAGCAATATGTAGATTATAGAAAGGAATGACGAATATGCCTGTTGGAAATCATATATTAGGTCTTGATATTGGCAGCTCAAAAGTTTGCGCTGTTGTCGGTTCCATAGACCGGGATGGTATAATCCGTATAGAATGCGTAAGTGAAAGACCCTCTGAAGGTATCAGAGCTGGTGCTGTTGAGAATATCGAAACAGCTTTTAAGGTTATCTCTTCAGTTATTGAAGATGTTGAACTTAAAACAGGAAGGGAATTACAGCATATTGTTATCAGTATTGGCGGACAGCATATTTCAGGACTAAATTCACAAGGAGTTGTGGGTATAAGTGATCAGGATCAGGAGATAAGAAAAGAAGATATTTATAAATCAAGGGAAGTAGCGAGGGCATTTGAACTTCCTCTTGAGCGGGAAATACTCCATACTCTTGTGCAGGAGTTTCGAGTTGATGGAAGAGGTGGAATAAAAGATCCCATAGATATGCTTGGACATCGTCTTGAGACAAAAGTTATGATTGTAACCGGATCGACACTTGTTTCTCAGAATATAAAGAAATGTATTACCAGAGCAGGATTTAAGGTTCAGAGAATGATTCTTCAGCAGTTGGCTGACTCGGAGGCTGTTCTCTCGCATGAAGAGAAAGAGATGGGTACACTCCTGATTAATATTGGTGGAGGTATGACCAATATGATTGGTTATATTGGCGGAGCTCCCTACTATGTTGGCGGCATAAATATGGGTGGAAACCAAGTTTCAGATGACCTTGCCTATATTCTCAATAAACCCAAAAGCCTGGTCGAGGAGCTCAAATGTGAGCACGGGTGTTGTTATGGACCGCTGGTGGCACAGCATGAAGATATAATTATTC
>JADHUD010000128.1 GCA_016784705.1 Spirochaetia bacterium
GAGCTATAACTATGCTGCTATGCCGGTTAGTGAAACAATCATCAATACACTCCAGTCTCTGGCAGATGAGCAGCAGCTTGTTCAAAAATATCACGAAGTATGTAATGGTTCAATTATGAACACCGGTGAAGCCCGGGCAGTTCTGCATCACCTGACCCGTGGAACACTGGGAAATGAGGTGTTTGCTGATAATGAGAATAAAAGGGATTTTTATATTGAGCAGCTCGAAACAATAAAGAATTTCAGTGAGAAAGTACATAACGGGCTCATAAAGGGTTCTACCGGAAAACAGTTCACCACGGTTGTACAGATTGGGATTGGCGGATCAGATTTGGGACCAAGAGCTTTATATCTTGCACTTGCTGGAAACTCCCGGTATATGACCGCCGAATTCATCTCAAACGTTGACCCGGATGATGCAGCTGCAGTATGTAAAAGAATTAACTTTGAAGAGACACTCTTTATCCTTGTTTCAAAAAGCGGAACCACTCAGGAAACCCTAACCAACCAGAGACTTGTGCTGCATAAAATGACAGAAGCGGGTATCCCCGGATTAAAGCCTGCAATGCATATGGTAGCGGTTACAAGTAAAACCAGCCCTCTTGCAGGATCAGATGATTTTTTGACAAGCTTTTTTATCGATGACTACATTGGGGGAAGATATTCTTCGACCAGTGCAGTCGGCGGCTTGGTACTAAGCCTCGCTTATAATTTCACCACTTTCCAGCAAGTTCTGGAGGGTGCACATGAGGCGGACCGTTTGGCCCTAAACCCGGATATCCGCAGAAATCCTTCGCTGATGGATGCTCTTATAGGTATCTATTTAAGAAACATACTATATTTACCCGCAACCGCAATTCTCCCCTACTCTCAAGCGCTGAGCAGATTTGCTGCACATCTTCAGCAGCTCGACATGGAGAGTAATGGAAAGCAGGTAAACAGATTTGGTGAATCCCTGGATTATCAGACTGGTCCGGTTATTTTTGGTGAGCCGGGAACAAACGGACAGCACTCTTTCTTTCAGCTCCTGCATCAGGGAACTGATATTATTCCGCTCCAGTTTGTTGGATTCAGTGAATCTCGTTTTGGAGAGGATATAACTGTTGAAGACAGCACCAGCCAGGAGAAGCTGAATGCAAATCTAGCCGCACAAATTGTAGCTTTTGCAAGAGGAAAGAGTGACAAAAATCCCAACAAGCAATTCCCGGGAGCACGTCCCTCCAGCCTGCTGTATGGAAAGAAGCTGACCCCAGTTGCTCTTGGAGCACTTCTTGCACACTTCGAGAATAAAGTTATGCTGCAGGGATTCTGCTGGAATGTGAACTCATTCGACCAGGAGGGAGTTCAGCTGGGAAAAATCCTGGCAAAACAGGTTCTCTCCGGTACTGGTGATGCAGTGCTAGAAGCCTACTTCTCGCTGTTAAAGTAGTTCTGCAGCTGAAGCGTTCTTCCGTAACTGATCAGGGTTTTTACACCCGGGTATTACCGATGTTACTGCAGGATGCCGCAAGCACCAGGCTAACGCCCACACAGCCATATCAACTCCCTCCGGTACTTCTTCCTTTAAAATACGTTGAGCTTCAACTAACCGTTTATCCACTTCTTCGGTTTTATGTCTGGATCTGACATCCCCTCCGGCAAAAGATGCACCTGGTTTATATTTTCCGCTTAAAAAACCGCTTGCAAGAGGAACTCTTGCAATAACACCAAGATTTTGTGCCAAACAGGCAGGAAAAGCCTCTGTTTCAGGTCCCCGATCCAGTCGATTGTAGACGATTTGGATAACCTCTGCCCCAACGGCCGAAGCACCATGTATCTGTTCCATACTACCAGAATTTTTTACTGAAATACCCAGATGTCTCACTTTACCCTGTTTTACCATTTCAGCCGCAGCTTCCCATAAACCGGGAGTCCTGAACTCTGCATCATCACCAGAATGAAACTGCAGTAAATCTATGTAATCAGTTTGAAGGGAATTTAAAGAATCCTCTACCTGTTTCACGAGTCCCTGACCGGTAAAATCACGGGTCCTATCAAAGGCACCATGAAAATGGTGTCCAAATTTAGTTCCTATAAACCAACGCTCACGATCTTTATGCAAAGCTTTTCCCAGGAACTTCTCAGAGAGATGATCCCCATAGCACTCTGCGGTATCTACAAAATTAATTCCAACTTCCCGAGCCGTATCCACAATTGCATCAACTTCATACTGGGAAAAATCGTATCCCCACTCTCCTCCGAACTGCCATGTACCAAGACCAATCACGCTTACTTCTTTATCAACGGTTCCCGGTTTTCTATATTTCATACAAGTCTCCTTCACTTATGCATTATTCTGACTATATTCATAATACCAATATTTCAGCAAATCGGAAAGCAGCATCAACCTTAGATCAAATTTCAACCAAACTTCTATCTCCAACTCAATAACAACCCATTACATACGAACCTACTACACACAAAAGAGGGAAAAGGGTAAGATGGGAAAAGAGTGAACCTGAGTCTGTAAACAAGAGACAGAAAGAATCGATAGTATTTATTGTATGCGGAGGAGATTATGCCGGGAAGCAGTTTTGGAAAACTTTTCAAGATAACCACATTCGGAGAATCACACGGAGGAGCCGTCGGTGTAATAATTGACGGAGTTACTCCCGGAATGGAAATAAGTGAAGAGGAAGTACAGGCTGAGCTGAACAGAAGAAAACCCGGACAATCCGATGTTACTACCCCGCGCAAAGAGAGCGATACTATTCATATTTTGTCGGGCTGGTTTGAAGGGAAAGCAACCGGTGCTCCTATGATGATGATTCTCTACAATGAAGACCAGCAACCTTCCGCCTATGATGAAATAAAAGACAAATTCAGACCGGGTCATGCAGACATCACCTATCTCGCAAAATATGGGATAAGAGATCACCGTGGAAGCGGCCGCGCATCAGGCAGAGAAACTGCAGCCCGTGTGGCAGCCGGCGCGGTAGCCAGGAAAATACTCCTGAGAAATGGTATCTCAATTCTTGCCTATACTAAACGGGCAGCGGGGATATCCTGCTCAAGTGTTGATCCCAATGTTATTGAACAGAATTCAATGCGGGCTTGTGATCTTATTGCTGCTGCTAAAATGGAAAAGAGAGTCAGGCTCCTGGCCGATGAAGGAGACAGCACCGGCGGTATTGTTGAGTGTGTTATATCAGGAGTACCTGCAGGTCTCGGCGAACCGGTATTTGATAAAATTGATGCAGACCTGGCAAAAGCCATGCTCTCTCTGGGAGCCGTAAAAGGATTTGAAATAGGTTCCGGATTTTCCTGCGCTGATATGCAGGGGAGTGAACATAATGACGAGATGGATTGCAGCGGTTTCATGACAAATAATGCCGGAGGATCTCTCGGAGGGATCAGTACCGGTCAGGACATTATTTTCCGAATTGCAGTAAAACCAACATCATCAATAGCAAAACCGCAGAATACCACTGACATCATTGGAAATGAAACTAAAATAGCCACTGAGGGACGACATGACCCCTGCATCTGTCCAAGAATTGTTCCAGTAGTGGAATCTATGGCTGCTTTAGTGGTAATAGACCATATTAAAAGACAGGCAGCACTTCACGCCTGATAGTTTCTTTGTCAAATCCCTCGGCCAAAATTTTCAATATTCTGGATTTTTATGATATAGTATGTAAATCCCAATTGTGAGAGTACATACTATGCCTGACAAAACCGATATGCAAAAAATGAGTGATCCGATGGTAAGAATCGGATTACGTTCCCTGGTATTTGCTGCTTCAATTCTGTTGTTCCTGATGATAACCACGGGAATTCTTACCCGCTTTATCCCCTCAGGTTCATATGTGCGGGTAATCGAGAACGGGCGTGAAATAATCATCAGCAACTCATTTACGTTTACTGATACTGTGCAGGTTCCTGTTTGGAGATGGTTTACAGCACCTGTTGAAGTACTTTGGGGCCCTGACAGCGTAACAGTAATCAGTATTATCATATTTATGTTTTTTGTCGCAGGATCTATCAGTGTCATGCAGGCTGGGGGAATACTTGCATATCTGATATCATCAATTGTTCAGAGATTCTCCGGCAGAAAGTATCGGATGGAAGCCGCACTCATTCTTGTTTTCATGCTGTTCGGCAGCATACTCGGCAGCATGGAAGAGGTTGTTGTCCTGGTTCCGCTTATCGTTGCTCTATCAGTTCGCATGGGCTGGGATACCGAAACAGGTCTTGGGCTCAGCCTCGGTGCAATTGCATTTGGTTTTGCCGCTGCAATTTCAAACCCGTTTACAGTTGGGATCGCACAAAAAATTGCCGGTCTGCCCATCTTTTCCGGAGCCATTTACAGAATACTTATCTTTATACTTATATATTCGCTCTATACACTGTATGTAGTGCGTTTTTCTAAACGTTCAGAAACCGGTATGCTGAAACAGGAAGTACTGAAAAACAGGGACGGTGCAGCTATTCAATCGGATAACAGAAACTCACTGCCAACGTGGAGCAGCGAAGGGAAAATGCGGGCCAGTCTGTTGTGGTTTCTCGGCTGCATGATCGTCATGATTCTCCTTATAATTATTTCATCATTTATCAGTGCTTTATCCAGTTTGATTCTGGTAGTGGTAATGCTCTGTTTCCTTACAGGCGGAATTGGAGCAGGATACATTTCCGGAATGAGAACCGGTTTACTGGGTAAATCCTTTATTCTTGGAATCGGAGGTGTTGCTCCCGGAATAATTCTGGTGCTGATGGCTGCCAGCATAAAACATATTTTATCATCGGCTGAAGTAATGGATTCAATCCTCTACTGGTCAGCCGGCCGGATATCACAGACAGGACCCTATTCAGCAGCTCTTATCATCTATGGCCTGGTTCTTGTGATGAATTTCTTTATCAGTTCAGGATCAGCCAAGGCATTCCTGATTGTACCTATTATTGCACCCCTCGCAGACATTGTTGGATTATCCCGGCAAAGTGCCGTACTTGCCTATATTTTCGGCGATGGATTCTCCAACATCCTCTACCCTACCAATGCACTTCTTCTTATTTGTCTCTCAATAACCGGAGTCAGCTATGGACGCTGGTTTAAATGGATATGGAAAATCGAAGCGATTATACTTATTCTGACTGTTCTCATTCTGATGCTCGCCGTAAAAATCGGGTATTAACGATAGGCAAAAGGAGATTTCATGCACCCTGCAGTACTTACTTGCTTAATAGCATTGGGTTTACTTATGCTGGTAATCACTATTAAAACACTTCTGTTTAAAAGGCAGATTCCTGTAATTGACAAAACTATTACCGCTTATCCGAAAGTCAATGATGCGGTAAAGCATTTACGTGAAATTATAGGTTTTAAAACCGTATCAAATGCAGACTCTGCTAAAACAAACTGGCAGGAGTTTCTCAACCTGCATAAATGGCTGCAGGAAACATATCCTGCCACTCACAGCAGGCTGGAGAAAATAATAATCAGCGATTATACCCTTATCTATCACTGGAAGGGGAGTGACCCAACACGCAAACCAGTACTCTACACTGCCCATCAGGATGTAGTTCCTGTTGGCGATATTGAGAAATGGATTCATAATCCATATAGCGGAGATATTTCTGAAGACGGTTTTCTTTGGGGCCGGGGATCTCTTGATATAAAAATACAAATGATAGCAATTCTTGAAACAATAGAATTCCAGCTGCTGCAGGGTTACTCCCCACAACGGGGAATCTATCTCTGTTTTGGGCATGATGAAGAGGTCGGAGGAAAGCTGGGAGCTGCAAAAGCAGCAGAATATTTTAGAAATCAGGGGGTATCGTTCTCCTTTCTCATTGATGAAGGCGGAGCTGTTACTAATAATATGATTTCCGGTCTCAAAAAGCCTTTTGCTGCAATAGGTGTAGGCGAAAAGGGATATCTGGATGTTGAGCTCAGCTGTACACAGAAGGGGGGGCACTCATCGATGCCTCCTGCTGAAACAGCCCTTGGATTAATTGCAAGAGCCATAGCAAAATTGGAAAAAACGCAATTCCCGTTAAAACTCACAAAAGTTCCTAGAGAGATGTTTAAAAATCTGGGTCCGTTCATGCCCCTTCACTACCGGATAATTCTTGCAAACCTCTGGTTTTTCAAACCACTGTTTCTGCTTCTTATGGCTGGTAACGGGGCTCCAAATGCTATGATACGTACAACAACTGCACCAACAATGGCTTCCGGCAGCCAGGCGCCGAATGTTCTTGCCGCAAGAGCAGCTGCCACCATCAATCTAAGACTGCTGACTGGTACCAGCTCAAATCAGGCAATCGCCAGAATCCGGCGTGTTATCAGAGATAAACGGATAGAGCTGAAAACGCTTCTGGTAAATGAACCCTCAGAAATATCCCCAATGGATACCGTACAATACAGAATTCTCTCTGAGACTATTCTGCAGGTTTTCCCTGACAGTGTTGTTTCTCCTTATCTGATGCTCGGGGGAACTGATGCCATAAAATATCAGGATATATGCGAGAATATTTTCAGATTCTGTCCAATGCATGTTCACTCAAGTGAACTGGATAGAATACACTCCTATAATGAACGAATATCATTGAAAAATATCGAAAATGCAGTTATCTTTTTCTCACAGTTGTTCGTGAACATCGATAATAAACTGTAATTACTCCGGGGAGTTGGATCTATGGCAAAAGCATATATAGATGCGGGAATTTGCGGATTTACAACTCATGTTACTGCGTTACAAAATGATGTTGGTAAAGTTGAAATTTCTCTGAACAGCACCTGTCCGCATATTATGAATGTGGCAGAGAGTATCAAAGAAGTAGAGCCCTATAATGAAATAGGATTTTTCGGCGGTTCAATACCTTCAATACTGCTGGCACATTA
>JADHUD010000129.1 GCA_016784705.1 Spirochaetia bacterium
GCCGAACCGGCTGCTGAGAGCAGCCCACCCCGCTGGTGTTCCGGGAACTGTAACAGGAGTCCACCCAAATGCGGGCATTGCTGAAATACCTTGATCTGCAAGTTTCTCTGCGGAAATCCCCCTGGGTGCAGGGCCGGAAGCATTCAGCCCGTATAGTTCATTCTTTTGCCAGACAAGTGCAAATGCATCACTTCCGATTCCATTTGAAGTCGGTTCCACAATTGTCAGGCATGCTGCAGCTGCTACTGCCGCATCGACTGCATTCCCTCCCATTTTCAAAATATCCAAACCAGTCTGGGCTGCAATATGCTGCGAAGCAGCTACCATACCATTTCTTGCAACTGCTGCAGTTCGTCTAGATTCTGAAGAATACTCCTGCAGTGACTGAGAGCTGATCATACTATGCATCTGATAAAATCCTCCCTTTTCCAATTTCCCGCAGGACTGCCCTTTTGTGGGCATCCTGACACCCCTTCCAATCTTTATCGCGATTTTCCGATTTATACATTTGTGTCATCCAATGGACATCTTCAACGCTCTCTGCAAGCGATTTTTCTACATTCACTACTATTTCTTTAAAAAAATCACGCTGCTGTTCTACAGATAATGCATCACCGGCCATTTCCAAAACTGCCGGAAGATGGTAAAGACAAATGCTCTTTGAGCTGCTGAATGCGCTCCTGAAATCATCATCATTACCCAGCAAATGAACTAAAGTAAACGCATAGCGCCTGAGGGTTGTTGTCATACTTTTGCAGATAAGGCAGCCTTTTTCCCTTTCATGCAAAACTCTTCTCATTTCTGCAATCTGCTTACCGGATTTCCGGGCTGAATCCGTATTCCCGAGTTTTTTCAAAACAGGTCTCAGTTTTTCCATGGTTTCCAGAAGGTGTGTATGCGCCACTAAACTCAGGGGCTGAGGCTTTTCCGCAAGTGCAAGATCTGCATAATGCCGAGGGCAGAATCCTGTTGAGTTCACCTTCACCCGTGTTTCCGGATTCATGACAGAACTTCCAAGATAGTAGTCAATAAAACGTTGTTCCGCTTTTTCCATAAGAAAACAGATTAAACACTCTGTGTTTTCATGAAGAGCATCCCAGACAGGTATTGTCTCAAGTTTATATTTCATACGCATATCTCCTGCCCGATATGGTACTGATAAACAGGGAGCTAGTCAAAGTATTATTTATGGGTGTTCTCTATCTTCTAATATGGTATAATCGGGGTATGAAAAATTACTATACGTTAAGTGAACAACAGACTGTTAAGGATCTTGACACAAATCTGACAACAGGATTAACACAAGAAGATATCGCGAAGCGTACCGCACAATATGGGTTTAATACGCTGCTTAAGAAAAAAGGACATGGAATACCCTACAAAATTGCCTCACAATTCAGGGACTTTCTAATTATTATCCTGATTGCTGCCGCTGCAGTCTCTCTGGCAGCCGGTGAAATTGCTGATGGAATTATTATTGCGGCAATTGTGCTGATAAACGGGTTATTGGGTTTTATTCAGGAGTATAGGGCAGACAAAGCCTTGGATACGCTTAAAAAAATGGCTTCCCCTTTTGCATCAGTGCTTCGAGACGGGAAAATTGAACAAATTAAATCCGAAGCACTTGTTCCCGGTGATGTGGTGATTCTTGATACCGGTTCCTCTGTCCCTGCCGACCTCCGCTTGATAGAGACCGTAAATCTGCAAATACAGGAATCAGCGCTGACTGGTGAATCAGCGCCGGTCGAAAAAAATTCATCCTTGAAACTTGGTGAGCAGACAGGTGTAGCTGACCGCAAGAACTGCGCCTTTATGGGTACTCTCGTCACCTATGGAAGAGGAAAAGGTGTGGTAATCGGCACAGGCATGCAAACGGAAATCGGGAACATTGCCGGTATGCTTTCCGAGACTCCAGATGACCAGACCCCTCTGCAGAAAAAGCTCGCATCCTTGGGTAAACTTCTTGGCATTTTATGCCTGTCAATCTGTATTGTGATAGCAATTATGGGAATAATCCGCGGAGAGGCTTTATTTGAAGTATTTATGACAGCAGTCAGCCTTGCTGTTGCGGCTATACCCGAAGGACTTCCTGCAGTTGTTACGGTCATTCTTGCTCTTGGCATGCAGCAAATGGTAAAGAAAAATGCCATCATAAAACGTTTGGGCGCAGTGGAAACTCTTGGCGGGACCACTGTTATCTGTTCCGACAAAACCGGTACACTTACCCGAAATGAGATGACAGTCACAAAAATATTTACGGATAACTGCCTGATAACTGTTACCGGAAACGGCTATGATCCGGAAGGTTCTTTTATCCGTGAAGGTACGGGTAACCGTGAAGGTACGGGTAACCGTGAAAATGAACCGGAAAAAGCCTTTACTTCATCTACTCTTGATAAACTGCTTCTTGCAGGAGTTCTCTGCAATGATGCAGATTATAACGCCGAAAAAAAATCCATTACCGGCGACCCCACCGAAGGCTGTTTAACGGTTCTCGGATATAAATATGGTATTCACGGAATTGCTGCCGCAAAACAGCATCCAAGAATAGCCGAACTTCCTTTTGATTCGGTCAGAAAACTCATGTCCACCCTGCATAATTCTCAAGATTTTACAGTAATGTACACAAAAGGAGCGCCGGATATGCTTCTTCCCCGATGTACCCATATTGAGATTGAAGGAAAAATTTCAGCCTTGACAGCCTCACAGAAGAGAGAGTTACTTGAAGTTCAGGAAAAACTTTCTGCCGAAGCATTAAGAGTTCTGGGAATGGCGTACACTAACCAAGATGCCAGCAAGAAAACTATTGAGCCTGATGATGAGCAGAAACTTATTTTTCTGGGATTTACCGGTGCAATCGACCCTCCGCGTGAAGAGGTTAAGAAAGCTATCAAAATCTGCCAGAAGGCAGGTATCCGCACAGTTATGATTACCGGAGATCATAAAACAACTGCATCTGCAATTGGCAGAAAACTGGGGATAATAACCTCAGATAACATGGCATTAAGCGGAGCTGAACTTGATCAGCTTGATGACAATACACTGAATCAGATAATTTCCTCAATCGGTATCTTCGCACGCGTCTCTCCCAGCCATAAGGTGCGTATAATTTCTGCGCTGAGGCAGCACGGAGAAATTACCGCTATGACCGGTGACGGGGTAAATGATGCACCAGCATTAAAACAGGCAGATATCGGGATAGCAATGGGAATTACGGGAACAGATGCAGCAAAAGAGGCTGCAGACATGATCTTAACCGATGACAATTTCAGCAGTATAGTATCCGCTGTTGAACAGGGAAGAATTATCTACAGCAATATCAGGAAATTCGTCGGATTTCTTCTTTCCTGCAATGTTGGAGAGATCCTCCTGATCTTTATCTCAATGCTTGCAGGCTGGCCTATTCCGCTGCTTCCTATCCAGCTGCTCTGGGTTAATGTAATGACTGATTCCTTCCCGGCATTTGCTCTGGGGGTGGAGAAAGGTGATGCTCACATCATGCTGGAACAACCGCGTACTCCTGCATCTCCAATAATAGATAAGAAGATGGCTCTTTCAATCACAATTCAGAGCATAGCCTTGGCTGCCTCATGCCTTATTGCCTTCCAGACCGCGCTCAACAGCTCAGGAAACGTTAAAACTGCACGAACGGTGGTATTCGTTGTCCTGATCATCGGAGAGCTGCTCAGAGCCTATTCTGCGCGCTCGGAACGTGTGGGAGTCCTTCGCATGGGAGTATTCGGGAATAAGTTTCTGAATATATCAACAGTAACAGGAATTGCACTGCTCAGCTGTATGCTGTTAATACCGGGGATCAGGGATATTTTCAAACTCGCATCACTTAGTTTAAGTTATATTATTATTTCCGCAGCATTCGGGGTTATCCCTTTAATTGCAGGAGAGACTGCAAAACTGTTTTCACGAAAGGTACCCGGACAGTAACTCATTCCTCACTTAGAATTCAATTCCTTTTTGCGCTGCTGTATTCTTTTCAGCAAAATGATGGTGAATGTTTTCTATCCGGGAAGCTGTATCTGCACAGGAAATCAACGCTTCAGGAGCATTTCTCCCAGTGATTACAATATGGGGAGCCTCCTCCGGCAGTGACTGCAGATACGATATCACAGAATCGGTATTAATCCACTTCTCTTTCAGGGGATACGTTAATTCATCGAGAATAATAAGATCAAATTCACCGGATTCAATCCACTCCTGTGCCCTTTTCCACCCTTTGTTCACTTCAGAAATTGTCGGTCCGGAATCTTTCTGCTGCCAGGTGAACCCGCACCCGTAATTTTCCCAGGGAATACTGAGAGACCTGGCCATCTTATATTCTCCCCAATGTTCGGGTTTACTCTTTATGAATTGAAGTACACCGCAGCGGAAACCGTGCCCTTTAGCCCTGAACAGGAGCCCGAAAGCTGCCGTAGATTTACCTTTCCCATCACCTGTATACACAATTGTCAAACGTTTTCTCATGCTCACACCATATCATTACAGTACTTATTGAACAAGTTCATCTGCTGCTGTCTGTAGACAGTTATATGTTAAATATCTATACTTCACTCCATGAATTTTAATAAAAAAGATGCTGCTTTATCAATGGCTTTTATGGTGTACGCTGCAACCGTTGTTCTGGTACCGATCAGTTTGCTGAAAATGTCCGAAGAGCTGAGTTTCACACTTTCCGGAGGCGGTGCACTGGAGGCTGGAAGGACTATCCTTCTGCTGTTTACATTGATTATCAGCAGTAAAGCTGCTTCGGTAATCGGAAAGGGACGAACTATTGCTCTCGGGCTGATAATAACATCCGCTTCACTGATATTGGCTGGAATTTCACATACGTACTGGGGGATTATGTCTTTAATGTTTATTATCGGGTTTGGAACAGGATTTGCTGAAGCACTCATCAACCCGCTGGTCCACGATAATCATCCTGCTGATTCCAGCAAGTACCTGAATATTGTAAATGCGTTTTTCTCACTCGGGGTTGTTACCGCTGTTTTGATCAGTGGTTTCTTATTAACAATCGGTGTATCCTGGCGTATTTTATTCGCGGGGCTGGGAATTATAACACTTTTACCAGCTATTGTGCTGATTACAGCAAAAAAAGGTCCTGAAGAGTCCGGACAATCAACATCGCTGACTCATTGGATAGCCTGCTTACGGCAGCCTGTATTCTGGCTTCTTGCGGTTGCAATTTATCTGGGTGCCGGCTGCGAGGCGGCTTTTACTTTCTGGAGCGCCAGTTATATCCAGCTCCATTTTGCGGCGCTCCCCTCTGCAGCTGGATTTGGTACAGCTCTTTTTGCCGGAGCAATGTTCACCGGGCGCATTCTCACTGGAAAATTTACCCGGGGACACCATTACGATCGAACTCTTATACTTATTGTATCGTTGTGCGGAATCGCTGTAAGTCTGCTGGCATATACCGCTGAATCAATTCACCTGTTCTATATCCTGCTATTTGCAGCCGGTCTTACTGTTGCCCCCCTTTGGGCAACAATACAGGCTATATCAATTAAACTGGTAGATGGAGACCCTACACTGCTCTTCATACTATTATCCTGTGCTGGTATAGCCGGATTCGGCAGCACTTCATGGATCATGGGACTCATCGGCGACAGCTATGGATTACAGAATGCATTACTGCTGATTCCTGCATTTTTCCTACTGCTTTCACTCGTCCTCTTCTCACTTCGCTGGGTTGGCGGCAGAAAACCCAGCGGCAGAAAACCAGCATGATAATTTCTTCGCTCAGCTCTCCATAACATATGCATGGACAAACTCAGATGCTTTTCGTCCATGGTTAATAGCCCGGACAACAAGTGAAGCACCAGTAACAGAATCTCCGGCAGCAAAAACACCTTTTTCGGAGGTTTTATAGGAATCATCAACTTTAATATTGCCAATTTCATCCTGAGCAATGCTGAAACCTTTTACCAGTTTTGACTCCTTAAAAGGAACAAACCCCATACTTAATAGCACAAGATCGGCATTCAGAAGGAAATCAGAACCAGGTATTTCTGTAAAACCCTTCTCTCCCCACGTAAGTCTGGCACAACCCACTTTCTCGATTTTCCCAGATTCCCCATAGAATTTCTTTGTCAGGATGCTCCACATCCGCTCACAGCCTTCCATGTGTGAACTGGCCGTCCTGAAAATAACCGGCCACTCAGGCCAGGGATTTGTATCCTTCCGCTCTTCCTGAGGCATTGGCAGCAGCTCTATCTGCGTTACTGATTTGCAGCCTCTTCTGATAGAGGTACCAACACAGTCAGCTCCGGTATCACCACCCCCGATTACCACAACATGCTTATTTTTCGGATCAATAAGATCCTTTTTGGAGATAGTATCCCCTAAAAGAATTTTTGTCTGCTGTGTCAGCAGATCCATTGCAAAGTGGATCCCTTTCAGATCACGTCCTGGTATAGCAATATCACGTGGTTTTGGGGTTCCCGAAGTTATCAGGACAGCATCATAATTCTTTCTGATATATTTTGCTGATAAATCCGCACCAACTTCCACTTCAGTCTCAAACCTAACCCCTTCCTGTATCATCTGATTAATTCGACGGTCTATCAGCCATTTTTCCAGCTTGTAATTAGGAATTCCATAGCGAAGGGTGCCGCCGATTCTATCTGATTTCTCCAGTACAACCACATCATGCCCTTTCCGGGCAAGCTGCTGTGCAGCTGCCAATCCTGTGGGCCCGGAACCTATTACTGCCACCTTTTTCCCCGTTTTGACCGGAGCTGGTTCAGGAACTATCCATCCCTCTTCCCACCCTTTCTCGGCTATTTTCAGCTCTATATGCCGGCAGGCAGTTGCTGCCTCATCAAGTGCCAGCGT
>JADHUD010000130.1 GCA_016784705.1 Spirochaetia bacterium
AAAAACAGCAAAGATATAACCCACGTTCTCTCTTTCACCAGGTATACCCGATATCTGCATGAAATTATGACTGGTGAATTTACTATTCCAGAATCTCCCGGCCTGATAATGCTGATATCCCGGTATCTCTCTATTCTCACTGAACTGGACAGGAATAACAGTGATTTCCGGCTTATTCTCAGCGAAGATAAAAATCGCATGACAATCGCTTTTCGGTATCGGAATGGGGAAACAGGAAGTCTGCCGGAACTGGAAAACGCTCAGTATGTGACAGATCTGCTTGAACAGTACCGCTATATGCTGCCGGAGGACTGTACCGCCACAATATGGGGACAGGGCAGCAGATTTCTGGCACTGAATGAACTTATAAAAAGCGATCAGCGGCGGTCTACTGCCTGGTCACTGGTAATAGTATTTCTTATCACAGCAGTTACTTTTTCATCCATTAAATATGGACTGTTTTCTCTTATACCTATCGTCACCGGTATAATGGCAAACTATATTTTCATGATGTCCTTTGCAATCCCCTTTGATATGGTTACTATAGCCTTTTCAAGTGTAACCGTTGGTGTGGGAATTGATGATGCCATTCACTTCATTCTCCGGTTTAGAAAGGTACATAAAAAGTATCCGGATAATGTCAGAGGAGCGGTGCATGAAACCCTGGTACTTACCGGCAGACCCATTACGCTGACCTCGGTCTCAATTATCAGCGGGTTGATGGTACTCTCCCTGGGCAGTTTTGTTCCCATCAGATATTTTGGTATCCTGATATCCGTTGCCTTGTTTAATACCCTCATGGCTACGCTGTTTATTCTTCCTGCCTGCATAATTTTATGGTACACCTTTACAGAGTGGAAGCACAAGAAACAGCAGAAAACTCTGTAACAAACCTGCTGAAAGACGCCAAACATTTGAGCAAAACCGGCAAATATCTAAGTAAATACTTGCCGGCATCAACAAGCTTCATTACCTTCTAATCAGATAGATATAGAGAATAAGAGTTCCCAACAGAGCACCAACAGAGCACCGATTGATCACTTATAGAGCACTAATAGAGCATCAGACAGCCCGTACAACGGGAGAGTAAAACCCTTATCGCAGGATACCGGGCTGCTGGTATAGAGGGGTGTTGAGGGGTATAGAGAGGTATATAACAATGAGAATTGACAAAATGACGGTAAAGATGCAGGAGATCCTGCAGGAAGCTGATGCACTGGCAAAAGAGTATAACCATGTGCAGATAGGATGCGAACACCTTGGATATGCATTGCTGAATCAGAAAGAGGGGGTGGTCGCACCTCTTCTTGATAGAATAGGAGTAAACAGATCCGGACTTTCAGAGGATCTGGTAAAACGACTTAAAGGATTGCCGCGGGCCTACGGAGTTCAGGAGCAGACCGGCCTGACCCAGGACGCTTTATCGGTAATTAATCAAGCTGATCAAGAGAGCTCAAAGTTAAAGGATGAATATATCAGTGTCGAGCATCTGCTTATTGCTCTTGTGAAGAACAAGGGAGCAGTAGCCGAATTGCTGGGACGTTATGGCATAACCGAAAAAAACATACTGCAGGCACTGCAGACAATCAGAGGCAGTCAGCGGGTAACAGATCAGAACCCTGAAAACCGTTATCAGGTACTTGATAAATATTGCAGAGATCTCACTGAATTGGCCAGAAAGGAAAAACTGGATCCGGTGATTGGCCGGGATGAAGAAATTCGCAGGGTAATGCAGGTATTGTCCAGAAGAACTAAAAATAATCCGGTATTGATCGGTGAACCCGGGGTAGGAAAGACAGCAATTGTAGAGGGTCTGGCACGTCGTATAGTTTCGGGTGATGTTCCGGAAATGCTGAAGTCAAAGAGAGTGCTCACCCTGGATCTTGGCTCCCTGATTGCCGGCGCAAAATTCCGGGGAGAATTTGAAGAACGGCTGAAAGCGGTTATTAAGGAAGTGGTAGAATCTGATGGGGAAATCATTTTGTTTATTGATGAGCTGCATACCGTGGTTGGAGCCGGTGCAGCAGAGGGTTCAACAGATGCCTCGAACTTACTGAAACCGGCACTGGCTAGAGGAGAGCTCAGAACAATTGGTGCAACAACTCTTGATGAATATCGTAAATATATAGAGAAAGACGCGGCACTGGAGAGAAGGTTCCAACCGGTTTATGCCGGAGAGCCATCGGTAGAGTCAACAATAGCTATTTTAAGAGGGCTTAAGGAGCGCTATGAAGTACATCATGGTGTCCGGATCAAGGATGAGGCATTAATTGCTGCTGCGACACTCTCTGACAGATATATTACAGCCCGGTTTCTGCCTGATAAAGCGATAGACCTGATTGATGAAGCTGCCAGCCGACTGAAAATGGAGATTGACAGCCAGCCTACTGAACTCGATAAGATTGACCGGAGGATTCTCCAGCTGAATATAGAAAAGCAGGCTCTGAAAGGAGAGGAGGATACCAAATCCGGAGAGCGGCTGAAGAAGCTGGAGAAAGAGCTTGCAGATCTCAAATCAGTGTATGATGGGCTGAGTATGCAGTGGAAGAATGAGAAGGAGATAATCGATGCACTCCGTAAGCTGAAAGCGAAGATTGAGCAGTTAAAGGCAGATGAGCTGCAGTCTGAGAGAAGCGGTGATCTTACCCGTGCCGCAGAGATTAAGCATGGTCTTATTCCCGGACTGACTGCGGATATGGAGAAAAAAAGTACTGAACTTGCAGATGTGCAGTCTGAGAGACAATTACTGAGGGAAGAGGTTTCACAGGAGGATGTTGCGCAGGTGCTTGCTGCCTGGACAGGTATCCCGGTAGCAAAGATGCTCACTTCTGAGATGCAGAAATATCTGAATCTGGAAAAAATACTTGCCGAAAGGGTAGTGGGACAGCAGGAGGCAATTCAGAAAGTCTCCGATGCAGTTCGCAGAAATAAAGCCGGGATTGCTGATGAGGGGAGACCGCTAGGTTCATTTATTTTTATAGGGCCGACGGGTGTGGGCAAGACTGAGCTTGCAAAGACATTGGCAGCATTTTTATTTGATACGGAAAAGGCTTTGACCCGGATAGACATGAGCGAATATATGGAGAAGCACTCAGTTTCCCGATTGATTGGAGCTCCTCCCGGCTATGTAGGATACGATCAGGGTGGACAGCTCACGGAAGCGGTGAGACGGCGGTCCTATTCAGTAATTCTTTTTGATGAGATAGAAAAAGCTCATCCGGATGTATTTAACGTTCTTCTCCAGCTGCTTGATGATGGACGGCTGACCGATGGTCAGGGCCGGATAGTAAATTTCCGCAATGTAATTATTATTATGACGAGCAATCTTGGAAGTGATCTGCTGCTTACTGCAGAAAGTTTTGATGAGGTCAGACCCCAAATTAATCAGTTGTTAAAGAAGACTTTCAAGCCTGAATTCCTGAACAGGATTGATGATATTATTCCTTTCAGCAGATTAGATAAGCAGCAGATCAGCAAGATTATACAGCTCCAGCTGGATCTGCTTAAAGCACGGTTGAGCAGCCGCAATATTCTTCTGGAAATAACAGATAAAGCGATTGAAAGTATTGCTGCTGAAGGATTTGATCCGGCATTCGGTGCAAGACCGGTAAAAAGAGCGATTCAGAACCTTCTGCAGAATCCGTTGGCAAAAGCATTGCTGGAAGGAGCAGTTGTTGAGGGGGATACCGTTTTGGTTGATGCCGGCGAAAAAGTCGGTCCGGGAGATGGTCCGGGAACAGAGCTGGTAATTACGGCCCGCTGATCAGCTTGCGGTATGATTCCATTGTATCAATATCGGTAATATAAGCCGGATCTTCGGTGAGAAAATAGGATAAAGTGTGAGCTTTGCATACATCTCTCATTGTGTCGGAATCCTGAGCTGTAATAAGGGTTTCACGGACTGATTCTGAAAAAATCACTGGATGACCGGGAACTGTACCGCAGAGAGGCTGTACTATTTCAATACCGTTTTCCTGCTGAAGAGTGAAATAATCTATCAGGCTGGTTAGATGGGATGTTTTCAGCAAAGGCAGATCCGCATGGAGAATGAAAAACATCCCGTCATCAATCCCGGTAACGCCTGCACGAATTGATGAAAACATGCCGCGTGCATAATTTTTATTGTGTATACAGGTAATTTTCGGGAAACCGGCAAAGTGTTCGCTCAGTTCATCACCCCGAAATCCCGTGACCAGGATGACTGTATCCGCTGCTGCCAGAGCTGCCTCTGCCACCACTTCAATGATGGGCTTGCCATGAAAGGGAAGCATGAGTTTCCACTCGTTCATTCGTGAAGAGAGACCGGCTGCTGGAATTATGCATGAAATCATACCAGAAGCATAACACACATCCTGCCGGATAAGCAATTTTCTTACAGAGAAGGGTAATACTGCAGCTGTCCCCCTGTTGTGCAGTCTTGGAGTGAATTGGGTAATTGCCAACTTTCAGCAAAGCGTATAAGAGGGTACTGGTTCTTGTCAAATTGATGTGTTAGGGTTGTTATCTGTATCCATATAAACTGGTTTGGTAGTTTATGGGGAACTGTCTCCAAGTTGATTGCTATCATCTTGAACATTTTAAGCATTCATTCCATTTTGCAGGTCATTTTATAACTGTATATGGCTATGACCAGAATTATGCATATATTTATGATACTGGAAATAGATATAAGGTATCTTTAGAAAATTTGGAAAAAGCTAGATTTGAAAAAGGTCCGATGGCCGCAAAAGCATTATCATATACTATAGGTACTATAGGAAAAAATAAAATAACTTCTGACCAAATTGTCGAAATTTCAAAATAAAATCATTTTGAAATTTCCTCTCCATATATTGAGATAATACCTAAAGCAATACATGAAATAGCAGAAGGTTTCCTTAATCCACCACTAAAAAGTTTTGGATACTTAGGTATTCAAAAACTGGGAAAAGAAATGCTAACATGGCTTAAATGTACACCAAATCCAAAGACTGATTTGGTTGATCAATCTGGTATGATGGAAAATGCAGGAACTGGTGGTGCAATATGCGGCTCTAAATTTTGTTAATTGTGGAGAAAATATGAAAAAATTTATGTATAAGAAAATAAATGCATTTACATCTCGATTATCTCAGGGAAATCCGGCAGTTTTTATTGATTTAGTTTTAGATACTCTTTCAAATGATGAAATGTTGCATATTGCAAAAGAACACCAAGGATTTGTTTCAGAAGTTGTATTTGCAAATAGAGAAAAAACCGGATTAATAAAACTTACTTATTTTTCATCCGAATGTGAAGTCAATTTTTGTGGACACGGAACAATTGCAACAATGTATGAAATAATAAAAAACGACAATGTTTTAATGGGTTTAAAAGAAATAGAGATTAACACAAATAAAAAAGGTAAATTAAAAGTATACAATGAGATAATAAACGAAGATGCTATTTATATTACTGCACCTGATCCAGTAATGTATGGTACAGAATTAACGAGAAAAGAAATTGCACAGGCTTTAATGATTGAAACTAATCAAATTTCTAAAGATTTTCCCATCGATGTAATTGATGCTGGATTAAAGACATTAATTGTACCAATAACATCTTTTAATACAGAAGTTACAATTTATCCAGATATTCACAACTTAAAGTTGTTATGTGAAAATAATGATATCGATATTATTTTGATTTTTTCATTAGAAAATAAAAATGTAAATGTCATAGCGCATACAAGAGTATTTGCTCCAAAATTTGGATATTTAGAAGATCCTGCAACAGGATCTGGTAATAGCGCTTTTGGTTATTATCTAATAAAAAATAAAATGTGGGATAACAATCTGAAAAAAATAGAACAAGGTGGAGATGATAGAGTCTTTAATGAAATTAAGCTTAAAGTAGTCAATGGTAAAATTTTATTCGGTGGCAAGGCAACAATAAAGATTTCAGGAACTTACTTTTTATAAATTTTTAAACTAAACGGCAAGCAACTGCTTCAACCTGCCTGATATTTTCTTTGTCACATTTTGTGCTGTCGCTGTGCTCCTTACGCACAAAATGCGCCAAGCCCTTCGGGGCTCGGAACTGCAAGTAAAGCAAATGTTGGATTGACCCTGCGGGCGGCTGAAGATTGAAGAAAAAACCTTGACTCAACGTACGATATAACGTACGTTATGTAAAGAGGAAGAAAAGAAATGAATATACTTAATGCAAGTGATGCCCGAGCCAGATTATACAGATTAATTGATGAAACAAACGAATCACATGAACCTGTGATTATTTCTGGAAAAAGAAATAATGCTGTCTTACTTTCAGAAGAAGATTGGAATTCTATTCAAGAAACACTCTATTTAATATCTATCCCTGGAATGAGAGAATCCATAATTGAAGGAATGAAGGAACCAATAGAAGAAAGCTCAATGGAGCTTGATTGGTAAATGTGGCAAATAATTTATTCAAAACAAGCAGAAAAAGATGCAAAAAAGATTTCATCATCTGGGTTAAAAGAAAAAGCACTGATACTATTGGAAATCTTAAAGAATGATCCATTCCAAAATCCGCCATCAAATGAAAAACTAATAGGTGATTTAGCCGGTTCTTACTCGAGAAGAATTAACATACAGCACAGATTAGTGTATGAAGTTTTTCCAGAAAGAAAAATTGTAAGAATATTAAGAATGTGGTCGCATTATGAATGAAAAAAATCCAACCGCTTCAACCAGACAACTCCTTTGTCATGAAAATTGCTGATGTTTACAGCATGTAACGTCACCAATTATTAGTGTTTGGCTATGTGTGGAAGCGAACAGACAGAAAGGATCGGGCAGAGTACTATGGCATTATGAAAAATAATGACAGCAGGAAAAAAGAA
>JADHUD010000131.1 GCA_016784705.1 Spirochaetia bacterium
GGGCATACAATTTTTCCTGCCATGGTAAACAGAAAACAGAGCGAATGCCGGTACATTCTCGTTCCGTATTCCGAGAATAGTCTGATCAGAGATATGGTACAGTTATACTCAAGCGGGTCAGAGAGGCTTTTAAGTTCATTATTAACCAGTACGGCAACGATCGGATTATTTTCATAGATTCCAGCTGATTTTTCAGTATCATCTAAAATTTTTGCGGTTTTGAGAGCGGTCGCAATTTTCATACCAAAAGGATAACTTCGGGATTGGTTTGATGAGGAGTCGTCAAACTGTACTATCACCTGATTCATCATAATGTTATTGGTTCTCTGTGGAATTGTGTGTAAATATTTCGTTGAATTCTTCTTCATACAGGAGAAAAATGTCTACTAACTTGGGGTCAAAATCTTTCCCTGCATTCTCATGCATATATCTGACTGCTTCTTTGTGAGACCAGCCTTTTTTATAGGTTCGTTCCGATCTGAGGGCGTCATATACATCAACAATTGAGACTATGCGTGCTTCAATGGGTATTCCCTCTCCCTTCAGCTTGTCAGGGTAACCTGACCCATCCCACTTTTCGTGGTGGGATCTTGCAATACGGGCAGCAATTTTGAGTGTCGGGACACTGTTAAGGATTGAAAAACCTATTATTGCATGGGTATTCATTATGTCCCGTTCATTTTTATCGAAAGCTTCTTCACTGAGGAGCACAGAATCCACAATACCGACCTTCCCGATATCATGGAATTTGCTGTAGAGAGCCAGGTCTGCACACTGTTTTTCCGGCATTCCTAATTTTTCAGCCATCAGTTTCGTATAGAAACTAATCCGGTTCATGTGTGAACCGGTGTTGTTGTGGCGTACTTCAGCAAGATCCGATAATGCAGAGTAACACTGAAGCCGGATTTCACGCTCCTGAGTTTTCAGTTTATCTTCTGCGGTAATAAGCCGTTTTGCTACTTCAATATGACTTTTCAGAACTCCGGGTGATACGGGTTTAGATTGAAAACAGTGAGCACCCCGTTCAATTGCTTCAACAAGGTCTTTCTCATTGTTTTTGGAGGTAAATAATATTACATAAATAAGAGGTGTACGTTCTTTAATAATCTGGCTGATTTCGACGCCGGTATAACCATCCATAACCCAGTCCAATATGGCAATTCGTGGAGGGTCATCTGAGGTGAGGTGCTGTAAGGCTTCAGAGCCATCCTTACAGCTTATTACCTCATACCCCCATGACTCCAGCTGGATTTTGAGAATAAATCTGATTGAATGGTCATCGTCTGCGATAAGTACTTTCATGTAAGTTCTCCATCAGCAGCTGCTTTAAGCTGTACAAGAAAATTGTCTATTGCCTGCTGTAATCCGGAAAATACTTTTGCGCATTTCTGCAGATCCTTCTGTGTTGCTGAAGCATCAATTTCAGCAGCTATTAAGCTTGCCTTATCACCCCCCACATTTGCCAGGCTTCCTTTAAGGGTGTGAGCATGTCTGTTAATCAGGTCGATGTTCCCAGCTGCAATGGCTTCCCCCAGTTTTGTGCACAGCAGAGGAAAGTCTGTTTGCACAATTTCAAATATTTGCTGAAGAAGGGACAGATCTCCATCAAAAAGAAGCTGCAGACGTTCAATATTAATAACCAACTTTTCAGACATAGTACTTCCTTCCTTTTGTGAAATAGGTGACTATGTTTAGCCTCTGCTAATCCATGATACAATACAACAGTAACGTTGTTTCATTTTACTGTTGTTTTTCATTTTTTGGTAGCTATTTCTGCAGTCAAAAACAATTTAATACAATTTAAAACGTTTTTTTAACGCAAAGATGCGATTTTACTGAATTTAAGTCTCCAGACAGCCTCCCGCAGTTGCAAAGCAACTGCCAAGACGAGTACTCTCGTCAAGTACTCTCCCCCGACGTCAGCAGTTGCAAAGCAACTGCCAAGACGAGTACTCTCGCAAGACAAGTACTCCCCCCCACGTCAGCAGTTGCAAAGCAACTGCCAAGACGAGTACTCTCGCAAGACAAGTACCCTTGTCAGTGTTCCATTGCCTTATCAAACTCAATAGCAGAAGGAGAGAAGTTAATCGATTTAACAAATTCTAAGGCATCCTTTGCCCCGTAATCTCTATCCATCCCATTATCTTCCCACTCGACAGAGAGCGGTCCTTCATAACCAATCGCGTTAAGTTCACGAATTATTGCCTCAAAATTAACATCTCCATGTCCGGGGGATCGGAAATTCCAGCCCCGGTTCAGATTGCCGAATTCCAGATGGGAACCAAGAATTCCTGATCGGCCATCTAACGTTACCGCAGCATCCTTAATATGCACATGGTAAATTCTGTCTGGAAAATCACGTATCAGAAGTTCCGGCTGCAGGCCCTGCCATAGGAGATGTGAGGGATCAAAATTAATTCCCAGTGAAGGCCTTTTCCCAAAGACTTCGAACAATCGCTTTGTTGTGTAGTAATCATAGGCAATTTCTGAAGGATGTACTTCCAGAGCAAATTTTACTCCCGCGATATCAAAGACCTCAAGAATCGGATCCCAGAGTTTTTTTATAAGAGCATATCCATCGCTGATCATCTTCTTTGTTGTTGGCGGAAACGAGTAGAAGTACTTCCAGATTGGTGACCCCATAAAGCCTGTAACAATCTTACAGCCCATTGCTTCAGCAGCCCGGGCGGTAAATTTCATCTCCTCAATAGCCCATGCACGGATAGCCTCCGGATTTCCGGCGAGTTCTTCTGGTGCAAACGTATCAATTCTGGGTTCCCAGAAATCACCTACACACTGGCCGGCCAGATGTGCGCCCAATGCATAGCACTCGAGACCATATTTATTAAGGATAGCTTTTCTTCCTGCAGCATATGAAGGATCCTCAACTGCTTTGCGGACGTTCATATGATCACCCCAGCATGCTATCTCAACCCCCTCATATCCCAGAATACTGATTTTCCTGCACGCATCCTCAAACGTTAAATCCGCCCATTGCCCTGTGAACATTGTAATAGGTCTGCCCATTTTTATCCTCCTGATAAATAGAAGCCAATTTCAAAATTCAGGGAATTTTTACACATTGGCTTTGAAGTTTTTTCATTAAAGATATGTAATATAGTATACTATAATTAATAACAATCAATCAAAAAAACTTCACGCCTGAGCTCCACCCGCGCCTGCGTTACACCCTGCATCAGCCTGCATCACACCTGCGACAGCTAAGGTTCTTTGAGATTTTAAAAATATGAGAGGTTCAGCTTACGCGTTCAATTCACTTATAGCCGATTTCAGGATAGAGAGCATCTCGCTGATTTCATCCGCAGTTACCGTTAAAGGAGGTACGAACCGGATAATGTGGGTTCCTGCAGATACCAGCAGCAATCCTTTTTTGAGACAAAGAGCTATAATAGGTGCAGCCGGTTCTGAAAGCTCGATACCCTGCATCAGCCCAATCCCACGGATATCAATGATCAGTTCTGGAAAAACCTGCTGCAGTTCTCCAAGCCCTGCGGTGAGCTGCTCTCCCCGTTCAGCCGCATTGGCCTGCAGTGTCCCCTCTTTGAGACTGGTGAGAACTACCGATGCAGCAGCTGTTGAAAGAAGGTTTCCGCCGAAAGTTGATGCATGATCTCCGGGGGTAAAGGCTGAAGCAGCTTTTTCAGAAGCTAGCAGAGCACCGATAGGAATACCTGCACCCAGTCCTTTAGCAAGAGTAACCGCATCCGGAATTACTCCGGTAATCTGGAAGGCAAAAGGTTTTCCGCATCTTCCCATACCGCACTGAACTTCATCAAAAATAAGGAGAGCATCAAATGTATCACAGAGCTCTCTGACATCTTTGAGAAATTGCGGATCTGCCTGATGAATACCGCCTTCTCCCTGGATAGGTTCCAGAATAACTGCACAGGTTTTATCATCGATAAGAGCCGCAACACTGGCAGAGTTGTTGAATTCGGCAAATTCTATATCCGGCATAAGCGGCAGAAACCCTTTGTGATATTTGGGCTGACCGGTAGCAGTTATTGCTGCATAGGTTCGGCCGTGAAAGGATTGTTTCATGGAGATAATCTTGGTGGCATCCGGACCTTTGTGCAGAAACCCGTATTTTCGTGCAAGTTTCAAGGCAGCCTCATTTGCTTCCGCCCCGCTGTTGCAGAAAAACACCCGGTCAAGGCCGCTGAGGTCTGCAAGAAGAGCGGCTGCGGTTACAGCATGCTCATTCCAGTAGAGGTTCGAGCAGTGGGTGAGACCGGAATCAATGACGGCTTTTAGGGCTGCTTTAAGCGTATCGTTACCATATCCCAGCGCATTAACCGCGATGCCGGCAACGAAATCAAGATAGGTATTCCCGTTAATGTCCTGAACCCGGCTGCCGCTGCCTCCGGTAAGTACAATGGGAAGCTGGGCGTAGGTGTTCATCATATGGGCTTTTCCGATACTCAGTAATTCGTCATTTGTTTTCATGCTTTTCTCTCTTTTATGGTATTTCTCATCTGGAAACAGGGTAATTTCAGTGTGTTATCATCGTTCCGATGCCATTATTGGTGAAAATTTCGAGCAGCATACTGTGCTCGGTCCGTCCATCCAGAATGTGGACACTCTCAACCCCTTTTTGGATTCCATCTATACAGCAGGTGGTTTTCGGGATCATACCCCCGGAAATAGTGCCGTCAGCAATATATTTTTCGGCTTCTGCAGCGGTGAGGTTTCGGATTATTGAATCAGGATCGTTGACATCTTTCAGGATTCCCTCAACATCGGTGAGAAAAACCAGCTTCTGGGCGCCAAGGGCTCCTGCAATTGCAGATGCAGCAAAATCAGCATTAATGTTATAGGTATTGCCCTGCGCATCGGTTCCAATGGGAGCGATTACCGGAATGAAATCATTTTCTATTAGTGAGAGCATGAGTGCAGGATCGGTTTTTGTGATTGTACCGACGAAACCGATGTCTATTCCTTTTACTATTGTTTTCACCGCTGTAAGGGTGTTGGCATCTTTACCGTTTATGCCGACAGCTTTCATGCCGTGATTTTGAATAGCCTGAACAATCTGCTTGTTGATATTCCCGGAGAGAACCATTTCCACTATCTCGGCAGTTTCAGCATCAGTTACCCGTAATCCATCCACGAACCGGGTCTCTTTTCCTAACCTTTTCATCATTTTTGATATTGCTTTTCCTCCGCCATGTACGATAACGGGTTTCATGCCGACAAGTTTCATTAACACAATATCCTGAATTACCAGATCCTGCATGTGTTCATCATCCATGGCGCTGCCGCCGTATTTTATGACAACCACTTTTCCGGAAAACCGTTTTATGTAGGGCAGAGCCTCTATCAGTACTTTAGCTTTACCAATATATTTATCCATTTGTATATCCTCCAGGGAATTCCTGCCAGTGCCGGACAGAACCCGTCCGGAGCAAATCCGCTTCAGATTAGGAGCAGGTATGCTTCGGGTCCGGATCAGGTCCGGTATTCTCCGTTAATTTTTACGTATTCATAGCTCAGGTCGCAGCCCCAGGCAGCAGCAGCAGCATTCCCATCCTGCAGTACCGCTTTAATCACAATATCATGTTCCTTTAATATAGCAAGTGCAATGTTTTCATCAAAGGGCACGGGTAAGCCCTGTTTGAGCAGAAGAATTTCACCTCGGCTGCTTGCTATAGTAAGATCTACGGTATCCGGGTTGAAATGAGCTCCGGAGTAACCCATCGCGCAGAGAATTCTGCCCCAGTTTGCATCTTCTCCGAACATGGCTGTTTTAACCAGGTTTGAAGTGATTATTGATTTTGCCAGTAGTTTGGCATCAGACTCCTGCAGTGCCCCTTCAATCTGTGCTTCAATAAATTTACTGGCACCTTCTCCATCACGGACAATTTGTTTTGCCAGATAGGCATGCACATAATCAAATGCCTCAGCAAATAGTGTGTACTCAGCTGTCGGCTCTTCCTCCGTTGGTTCTTCCTCCGTCCCTCTTTTTATACGAGGGGAGCCTGATGCCCCGTTTGCCAGAGCCAGGACGGTATCGTTTGTGCTGGTGTCTCCATCGACAGAGATCATATTGTAGGTGGAGCTGATAGATGTTCCCAGAAGTCCCTGCAGGGTATCTGCTGAAATATTTGCATCGGTTATTATAAAAGAGAGCAGGGTGGCCATGTTTGGGTGAATCATCCCGGACCCTTTTGCTATACCGGCCAGGACAACCGGTTTTCCCCCGATAATTATTTCAACAGCGATCTCTTTCGTGAAGGTGTCAGTGGTCAGTATGGCCTGAGCTGCATCAAACGCCGATTCCCGGGTTGATGATATGAGTTCTGCTGCCTTTCTTATACCGCTCTCTATGTTCTGCATGGGTAAGGGGACACCGATCACACCGGTGGAGCAGACAAGGATTTCTGATCCGCTTTGTGCACCCAGAGCATCTGCTGCAGTTGCGGCCATGGCTGCTGCATCCAGCAGGCCGGGTTTTCCGGTGCAGGCATTGGCATTCCCGCTGTTCACTACAATGGCGCGTACGGGGTTTCCCGCTGAAATTATCGCTTTGTCATAGGTTACCGGAGCCGCCTGAACCGTATTAACGGTAAAAACTCCTGCTGCCGCTGCCGGTGTATCGCTGACGATCAGCGCGAGATCTTTTTTCAATTTTTTTATGCCGGCGAAAATGCCTGCAGTCTTGTAGCCCTTTACGGCACTCAGGCCGCCGTCTAATATGTTCATGCAGTTCTTCCTTTTTGGGTGAACGTTGTATTATTTGCAAATGCTGTTTTGTGCATTATGCTTTGCATTATGCTTTGCATTATGCTTTGCATTATGCTTTGCATCAGGC
>JADHUD010000132.1 GCA_016784705.1 Spirochaetia bacterium
GTTTGGCGTCAGTGCAATACGTGACAGAAAACAGGTTCAATTATTTGTTCAGTTGGAAGAGTGGGATTCAAACAAGAACTATGACCGCGTAGGCGGCGATATGACAATGGAAATTCTTGGAGTCACCATACCAAAATTGGAAATACCCGTGAAACCCGGAAGGAATGTCCCTATTATTATTGAAACAGCGGCAATGAATGAACGTCTAAAAAAACTGGGATATTTTTCGGCAAAAGAATTTAATCAGAACGTTTTGAAATGGCTGGAAAGTGAATCCGCCAGAAATCTCTATTACAACAATGAGGATACTTTTTAGCATATGATCGAGAAAACAGTTACCGTCAAGAACAGGGCCGGGATTCATGCAAGACCTGCAGCCCTCATTGTGAAAACAGCTAATGGTTTTTCATCAAATTTATATATCGAACGGGATACCATGAAAATAAACGGGAAATCCATCATGGGTATTATCACACTTGGAGCCAGCTTTAAAACAGAGTTGAAAATAATTGTTGAAGGAACAGATGAGCAGGAGGCAGCAGAAGCTATAGAGCAGTTGTTTATTAATCGGTTTGAAGAGTAATTTCTGCAATACAGAGGAAAAAGTTACATGAAAGGGTTAACAAAAAGACAAAAAGAGGTCGTAGAGTTTATTCGCGACTATATTCAGGAACATTCCTACCCTCCTTCCATCCGGGATATAGCCTCCAGTTTTTCGATCTCTGTAAAAGCAGCATTTGATCATGTCAAAGCGCTGGAAAAAAAACAGGTAATTAAGAGTGATATGAACAGATCCCGTTCGCTGGAAATATTATCTGATGAATTCTCGCCAATGCATGAAGCTTTGTCTATTCCCCTTCTTGGAAGTGTTGCTGCCGGGATGCCGCTTCTTACCGAAGAAAATCTTGACGGAACACTGTCAATCTCCTCCGAAATGCTGGGTAACGGTAATTTTTTTGCGCTTAAAGTAAAAGGCGACAGCATGATTAATGCAGGAATTTTTGATGGAGACTATGCAATTGTCAGACAAACCAATACTGCATCCAATGGTGATATTGTTGTTGCATGGGTTCAGGAAGATGCGGTTACACTCAAGCGTTTCTTTATAGAAAACAACAGAGTTCGCCTTCAGGCCGAAAATGATGCATATCCACCGATCTATACACAGGACGTAAGGATAGTCGGCCAACTTCAGATGGTAATAAGGAACTATTCATAAGATGTTTCCTGCATATCTGCTCCTTGGGCCGGAAACAGGTCAGAAATCTCAATATATTAAAAACATTCGTGAAGAGTGCCGTGACACCTATGGTGAGACTCCCGAAATACACCGGTATTACCCTTTTGAAACCGAAAATGGTGAGATCCTGCAGGCCCTGCAGAACCATTCACTCTTTGCTGCACATCGTCTGGTAATTTTATCCCAGGCTGATCTGCTTAATGCATCTATGGTCACCATGCTTGAAAAGTACCTGCAAAAGCCCGCTGAATCATCAACACTTATCCTTGTCTCCTCAACAAACAGAATTGCCAAAAAGCTTGAAGATCTGATCACCGGAAAGGCCAGAACTATTTTCTGGGAGATGTTTGAGAATAAAAAACACGATTGGCTGGTGAGTTATTTCAAAAGTCAAAAACTTGAGATTTCGGATGATGCGGTTGAATTAATTCTTGAACTGGTTGAAAACAACACGTATGATCTGCGGGTTGTCTGCGGGCAGTTTTCCGCTTTTTTCCTGGGACAGAGCACGAAAGAAAATTTTGAAATTACAGAAGTTGAAGTAGAACAGTTTATGTACCATAGCAGAAAAGAGAGTGTTTTTTCCCTCTTTTCTGTTATTGCTCAGGGTGATCTGAAACGCTCCCTGGAAGTTTTCAGGACACTCCACCGGGCAGGAGAGGCCGAACCAGCTGCTGTCTTTGCCGGACTGCTCTGGCAGTTCCGCAGATTCTACTCATTTATATCTCTGCTGAATGATGGAAAACCAGAAGAAGCCGCATTCAGAAGCGCCAGTGTTATGGGAAAGGATGCAAAAATAACCGGTAAAAAAAATCAGCAAATATACCGTGAAGGTGCCGCAAATTACAGCATGAGAGAAATTGCTCAAATTATAACCAGCATTGGGGAATATGATTGTGCAGTCAGGGAATTTGGTACCGCTTTAAAACAGTTATTGATGGAAAAATTTCTCTATGAATGTATCATTAACAAAGGCAGAACAGCCGCCTCATTCTCTCACTACTGCGCTTCTTTCAAACACGCTTAATAAGCCCGATAAAGATCATATCACAGATCAGAGACCAAGTTGTTTTAAAAGCAGTTTTGCAGTTTTATCTGACAGACCGCTTTTCTCAGATATCTCCTTTGGGGTTGCAGCGGCTATTGCTTCCAGCGATCCAAAAGACTGCATCAGCTTCCGGCTTCTCACCTCTCCTATACCGGCAATAGATTCCAGTAATGAAAAACCGGTATCTTTATCCCGCAGCTGTCTATTAAAAGCAGTAGCAAAACGGTGGGTTTCATCGCGTACCCCCTGAAGCACTTTCAACCCCTCTGAACCGGCCGGCAGCCGAAGAGGTGTGTCCCTGTCTGCAAAGTGTATCTCCTCAAACTCCTTGGCCAGACCAAATACCGGGATTGAGCTCAGTCCAAGAGAATCAAGAATTTCCCGTGCTGCAGTAACCTGACCTTTACCCCCGTCAATTAAAATCATATCCGGTTCTTCCAGTCCTTCATTAACAATTCTGGTATATCTTCTGGCAACAGCTTCACGAATCGCCTCATAATCATCAATCCTGCCCTCAAGTGTTTTAATATGAAAACGGCGGTAGTTTTTTTTATCCGGTACCCCATTGTGAAAGGAGATGAGTGACGCTACCGGATACTTCCCGGCAAGCTGGGCAATATCAAATCCTTCAATTCTTCTAGGCAATCTCTTCAGGTCAAGCTCCTCTTTAAGTGCCTCAAGGCCTGTAAGGTTTTCCCTGTTTTTCAGGCGTTTATCCACATCCATGACCGCGTTTTCTAGTGCCATTTTCAATATTCTGTAATGTTTTCCCTCTTCAGGTTTAACTGCCTGCATATTCGCGGCAAGTTCTTTATCAAAATAACCCTGAAGAAGTTCTGTGTCTGCATCGTGAGATACATAGAGAAAATCGGGAACATCTTCTGTTTCCCGATAATATTGGAGCGCAAAATCTGCAAGAACATCAGTCTCATTTCCAAAAGTCTCAGCCCTGAATAGTTCACGGCCAATCAATTTACCTTCTCTCATTTGAAACACAGAAATTGTACAAAGATGCTCTCTCATTGCACATGCCGCATAATCCCGTTTTTCCCAATTAAAATCTTCCACCTGCTGATTAGTATGTACCGATTCAAGCGCAGTCAGTGTATCACGAACTTCTGCAGCACGCTCAAACTGCAGGCTCTCAGAAGCAGCCTTCATCTCTCTTCTCAATCGGGCCTCTACCTCTCCGGTATCCCCGGTGAGCATTTTCCGTACTTTAGCCACCACAAGCTGATACTCTTCTTTAGTAATTTTCCCGGCACAGGGAGCACTGCACCTGCCTATATGGTAATAGAGGCAGGGAGCGTACCGCTTTCTTAAGGGACCGCGGCATTTTCTCAAGGGAAACAGTTTTTCAATTAATTCCAGAAATTGATCAAGTTTTCCCACATCTGCAAATGGTCCAAAATACTCCGAACCATCCTGTATAATTCTTCTTGTTTTAAAAACTCTCGGGAAATCTTCATAGGTGATACGTATTACCGGATAAGATTTACCGTCTTTCAAATTTATATTATACCGCGGTGACCATTTTTTAATCAGATTATTCTCAAGTATCAAAGCTTCATAATTATTTCCCGTTACGATATACTCTATTCTGAAAATTTTTTTTACAAGAACCTGAGTTTTCAGATCTTTTCCGCTGGTAAAATAAGAGAGTACACGCTTGCGCAGGTCTTTTGCCTTTCCTATATAGAGTATTGTATCTTTCTCATTTCTCATAAGATACACACCGGGACTGGGAGGAAAATTACGTGCTGATTCTTTCAATTCTGTAAACATTTCTCTACTAAGATACAACTAACTCAAGAGAAAAAACAAGCATATCATCCTGCTGCTTAGTTTACAGAAACAGGCCAACACTATACAATTCTCATTCAGACATGAGTAAACTGGAAAAGAACATACATATATCACAGCTATTCTCGACACCGTTATTTGCAGTGCTACCGGAAGAGGATAGACATTTTATCAAGGTAAAAACAGAAGAATTCAGACTTTCACTCCAGAACGTAAGAATGCTTATTGAAACAGCTGCAGATCTGAACCAATGGGAAGAGAAAAATATCTCTTATTATTGGGATGAAACCGGATCTGAAAAGCTCTGCGGGAAAGACCGCAGCAAGGCAGTCCTGAAGAGCTTGTATGAAAAGATCGGGCAACTGCGGAATAATCCTATATCCTACTCCAGTTTTACCGGTAAAAACCGGGAATCGGTCTCTTTTGATTATTTTGAGAAAAAAGAGACTGCGGGAACTATTCTGGGAACTTGTCCGGTAGCCGGAGAAAAAACAAGGTGTTGTAATCTATTGACTCTTGATGCAGTGGAGCAGTGCGGGTATGCCTGCAGTTACTGCTCTATCCAATCTTTCTATGATAACGAGAAAATTTATTTTCAGAATAATTTTTCTCAAAAGCTGCGGGCCTTGAAACTTGATCCGGATACTATCTATCACATTGGTACAGGACAGTCTTCCGATTCCCTGATGTGGGGAGACAGGAACAGTATTCTGACAGAACTTTTTGAATTTGCCGGCGAGAATCCGAATGTAATTCTTGAACTCAAAACAAAATCTGCGGTTACAGGATGGATTGAAACCTTGAAAGTTCCTCCTAATGTCATAGTCACCTGGTCCCTCAATGCGCCAACAATCATCAGCAACGAAGAGCATCGTACAGCATCTCTTGAATCGCGGATTTCAGCCGCCAGAATGCTGGCAGACAAGGGAATTCTTGTTGGATTTCATTTTCACCCGATAGTCTATTTCGAGGGGTGGGAGAAGGAATATCAGGAAATTGCCGAGTCAATTCAGCAGAGGTTCTCACCAGAAGAAACTGCTATGATATCCCTGGGAACCCTTACCTTTATAAAACCGGTTCTTCGGAAACTCCGTGAATCCGGGATAAGCAGTAAAGTCCTGCAGATGCCTCTACAGGAAACCGCAGGAAAATATTCTTATGATAATGAAACCAAAGTCAAACTCTTTTCTCACGTGTTTAACTCTTTCAGCTCAGCGTGGCAGAAGCAGGTGTTTTTCTATCTTTGCATGGAACCTCATTCACTCTGGGATACTGTGTTCGGAAAATCCTACCAAAACAATGAAGATTTTGAAACAGACATGAAAAACTCTTATATGCACAAAATCCTCCTTGCGCGATAGGTTTATAGGGATTATACTGAAACTGGTTTTTGTAATCTGAAAAATATTTCCTGAAACAAAAGCCTATGTGAAATTCTGGGAGATGGCATATTATTATATATATTTAGTTTCTTTTTTTGCCTTAACTTCCGGATGCTGTAGACAGGATCAGTTCCTGTAAGCAGCTGATTTATTGACCAGTAAGTAGATTGATGGGAATCCAGAACCCGGGACAGTGCAAACTGTCACTTAAGATTTTTCTGTACGGGAATGCCTGGTTTTTCATGCTGCTGAATAACAGAAGGATAGCGTAATGTCGAAAAGAAATGATGCCGTAGCGGTTACCGAATTAAAAATATTTAACAGAGTATTTCCTTATCTCATGAAACGAAGATGTGACTCTCTTGTCTACTATAAATTAGATATAGAAATGACGAATGCTGTACAATTCATTCAGAAAAAAAACCATGAAGCAGGTGAGCGGAAATATAGGATATTTGATCTTATTATGGCAGCTATGACAAGAACTGTGGCTTTAAGACCTGCCCTGAATCGTTTTATCGCAGATTATGAGTTTTGGCAGCGGAATGAAATATCATTTAATTTTGTTGTTAAAAAAGATATGCACGAAAATTCGCCTGAACGTAACACTATAGTCAGATTCGAAGAAGATATGAATTTTGAAGAGGTTTCGTCAATTATGCGTCAGGCAATCAATTCTGCTATGCGGGTTGAGGAAAATGAGGATGAAGCGCTTATTAAGTTTTTCCTACGCATGCCGAAATGGCTGCTGAAGTTATCCACCTCGATATTAAAGCGCTGGGATAGAAAAGGACATCTGCCAAAGCAGATCCGCGATGCAGACGGCCTTCATGTTACATCCTTCATAGCAAACCTTGGAAGTATCAATATTCCCAACCCCCCTTATCACCACTTATATGAGTGGGGAACAACTTCGCTCTTTCTTACACTTGGGAGACTTCACCGGACTACTATTCTTGACGAAAATGATAATGAGTTTATCAAAGATACCATTCAGTTGGGAATAACTATTGATGAAAGGATTGCCGAGGGTTTCTATTTCATGAAAGCTTTGAGAATTTTACAGGAACACCTGGAAAATCCTGAACTTCTCGAGGATCGGCCTGACCCGACAATGATGAAATAAGTTCATTTCTGAATTCGTTCATGAGTCTTTATACTATGTAATACCCTGTATTTTTTGATGAAATATCTCTTTTTCCCGACCCGTAAAGGTACATCTGTCCAAATCAGAGATCGCACTTAATTGCTCTATTTCTCTGTGTGAGAAAGATTTTCCGCCAAGTCTGTGATCTTCGAAAGCCTCACAGGCTATCGGACAAACTTTCTTGACAATGTCAAAAACAGTATTCGCAAAT
>JADHUD010000133.1 GCA_016784705.1 Spirochaetia bacterium
AGATTGTGTCTCATGGACATATATTGGTAAATGGGAAACGTGTAACAATACCCTCTTACAGAGTGAAAGAAGGTGATGAGATAAGCATTGCGGATCGCTCAAAAAAAATGATTGTTATCAAGGAAAGTTTGAAAGAGTTTTCAAAATCCGGAATAGTACCTTGGATTGAATTGGATCCGGATAATATGAAAGGAAAATTTCTTGCTGTTCCCAGAAGAAACGAAGTAACAGAACTCGCTGCTATTAACGAGCAGCTGATTGTAGAGCTCTATTCAAGATAGGAGAAATCATGGCACGAAAGAATCTTTTAAAAGGATTTAAAAAGCCGAAAGGAATCACCTTTGAGCACAACAAAGTAGAAAAAGATTATGGAAGGTTTATTGCATACCCTTTTGAGCGTGGATACGGTACAACAATAGGAAATACTTTGAGGAGAGTGCTGCTCTCATCTATTCAGGGTTATGCAGTTACAGCGGTTAAATTTACTTGTTACGATAACGAGGGTAATCCTCATTTCATCTCAAGTGAGTTTGAAGCATTAGTCGGCGTAATTGAAGATACTTCTGATATCATCAGCAGATTAAAGAAACTGAAGATCAGACTGCCTGAAGATGTTGAAAGTAATACGCTGCTTGTTGAATGTAAAGGTGAAAGGGCTGTTACCGGAGCTGACCTGGAAAAAGACGGTGTTGAAATAATAAATAAAGACTTAGTTCTTTTCAATATGATGAATGATGCAAATATTGATATGGAGATTCAGATTGACCTGAACAGAGGATACGTTCCTTCCGAAGTCAACGAGAAGTACATTGAAGAAATCGGCACTATTCCCATAGATGCAGTTTTTTCTCCAGTAACCCGTGTAAAGTTTTCTATCGAGAATACCCGTGTCGGTCAGAGAAATGATTATGACAAACTGATTATAGAAGTATATACAGATGGAACAATTGCTCCGGAAAATGCTCTTGCAGAAGCTGCTAAGATTGCAAAAGATCACTTTTCAATCTTTATTAATTTTGATGAAAGTATTGTAAGCAGTAATGAAGAGATTGATGAAGAAGAAGAGAAAGTAAAGAAAATACTTAATACACCAGTAGAGGAACTTGAACTTTCTGTACGTTCCAGCAATTGTCTGAAAAATGCAAATATCAGAACAATTGGTGATTTGACAAAAAGAAGTGAAGATGAGATAGCTAAAACACGGAATTTCGGCAAAAAATCACTGACAGAAATTAAAGAGAAATTAAAAGAGTGGAACCTGAGTCTCGGTATGACTGATTACAGTGTTCTCAAGACTTCAATAAGAATACCAGGTAACAAGGAAGAAGATAATGAGGCATAAAGTTGGCTTTAACAGGCTGGATAGAAAACAGAGTCATAGAAAAGCTATGTTGCGGAATATGGCGATCTCACTTTTACGGTATGAAAGAATAGAAACAACCAAAGCTAAAGCCTTGGAATTACGGAAAGTAGTTGAGAAAATGATTACCAGAGCAAAAACAGACTCAGTACATGACAGAAGAATTATAGCGAAAGATGTTAATGATAAAGCTGTATTGAATAAATTATTTACTGAAATATCACCTATGTTTGCAGAGAGAAAAGGCGGATATACGAGAATTCTTAAAACCGGATTGCGGAAGGGTGATGCTGCAGAAATGGTTATAATTGAATTAGTTGAAAAAACATCTGTTCCGGAAAAGGCTGAAAAGAAAAACAAGAAAGAAGACAAAAGTAAAGAAAAAAAGCTGGGAGCTGTTAAGGATGCAGAAGTTGTGGAGTCAGCAGATGACGAGGCGGAAAAAACTGAATAATTATTATTCCCCCAGAAAAATCTGAGGAATAAGATATTCTTATACCTGAAATACGTGATTAAAGCTTTTAAACATGTATTCTGCAGAGACCGGCATATCAATGCCGGTCTTTTTTTGTTAGTGGTAAAATAAGAGATTTATGCAGTTGCTTGACACATGTCGGGTACTTGCATATTATTGAAAAAAAATAATACAGGGGGAAGAATATGCAGCGGTATATTGTGACAGTAATATTTCTTCTCTCAGGTTTGATTCTAGGTTGGATATTTCGTTTAGTCTATGCCAAATTTCAACTGACTTCAGTTGAACAAAAAGCTGCGCGTTTAAATGAGGAAGCGATAAAAGAGGCGGAAGCAAAAAAGAAAGAGCTTTTGCTTGAAACAAAAGATCAACTGCTGAAAGAGAGACAGCAGCAGGAACGTGAGACAAGGGAAAGAAGAAGTGAATTGCAGCGGCTGGAAAGGCGTCTGCTGCAAAAAGAGGAAAATCTAGAAAGGAAACAGACCGAATTAGAAAACGGTCGGAAACAGCTGACAAACCGAGAGGAAAAATTAACATTCAGGGAGACAAAACTGACGGCTGAAGAGGCAAAATGGCTGTCAGAACTAGAAAGAATTGCCGGACTGAGTTCTGAAGAAGCGAAACAAATTATCATGGAAACCATGGTAAATGACGCTAAACACGATGCACAGGTTATTGTAAACAAGATTGAGCAGGAAGCTCAGCTTAAGGCTGATAAACTTGCACGGGATGTAATTATAACATCTATTCAGCGGATTGCTACTGATGTCAGCTCCGAGGTGACCATAAGTTCGGTCAGCCTTCCGAGTGATGAAATGAAGGGTCGAATTATCGGCCGTGAAGGGAGGAACATCAGGACTCTGGAAACATTGACCGGTGTTGATGTTATTATCGATGACACACCGGAAGCGGTGGTTATCTCCTGTTTTGATCCGGTTAGAAAAGAGATTGCCAAGGTTTCTCTGGACAGACTGATTCAGGATGGTAGAATACATCCTGCAAGAATTGAAGAAGTCGTGCAGAAAGTGACAAAGGAGATCTCTAAAACTATCATTGAAGAGGGAGAAAAGGTACTCTTTGATCTTGGAGTTCACAATATGAGCCAGGAAAGTGTGAAAGTGCTGGGTCGGCTCTATTTCCGAACCTCTTATGGTCAAAATGTTTTGTATCATTCAAAAGAGGTTGCCATACTTTCGGGTATGATTGCAGCTGAAATTGGTGCGGATCGTGAAATAGCAAAACGCGGTGGGCTCCTGCATGACATTGGAAAAGGAATTGAGACTGAGAGTGATGCCAACCACGCTGAAATGGGTGCGGAAATGGCAAAAAAACTCGGTGAAGACCCGCGAGTAATTAATGCGATCCTGTCTCACCATAATGATGTTGAGCCGAGCTGTATAGAATCGGTCATTGTGCAGATTGCAGATGCTATTTCAGCATCACGACCCGGAGCACGAAGAGAAACACTGAATAACTATGTAAAGCGGCTTGAGGATCTTGAGCGGATTTCAGAAAGTTTTACAGGTGTAGAGAAGGCTTATGCAATACAGGCTGGCCGTGAATTACGGATTCTTGTAAACTATGAATCTGTAAGTGATGAAAAAGCCAAAGAACTTGCAAAAGAGATAGCTAAAAGGATAGAGGCAGAGATGCGTTATCCTGGAAGAATTAAAGTAACAATAATCCGTGAAACCCGGGTTGTGGAATACGCCCGCTGATAACACAGCAGGCAAAAGATGGAATTATGTCAGGAAAAGATTTACAAGCCCTGTTTTTAGGTGATATTTGCGGTCAGCCTGGGAACAGGGCTGTTTTTATGGGATTAAAACAATTAATCAAAGATTTACGTGCCGATGTGGTTATTGCCAATGGAGAAAACTCATCTGATGGATTTGGCATAACTCCGGAAGCAGCCGATGCCCTATTTGCTGCCGGTGTGGATATTATCACGACAGGAAATCACATATGGCAGCGGACTGAGATCTATCCCATGCTGAACAGTACCAGAAAGATAATCAGGCCTGCTAACTATCCACCTGGAGCTCCCGGCCGGGGAATTGCCTCAGTAACGGTGAAGGGAGTTGAAGTTGTTGTTATCAACCTCCAGGGCAGGCAGCATATGAGTACTATAGACTGCCCTTTCCGCATAGGTAAAGAGCTTGTACAGCAGCACAAACGGCATAACACGTGTATACTTATAGATTTTCACGCTGAATCTACCGAAGAGAAAGAAGCATTGGCTCTCTACCTTGATGGTACTGCAGCAGCAGTTGTGGGTACACATACTCATATCCAGACAGCCGATGAACGTATTCTTCCCAAGGGAACTGCCTATATTACCGATATCGGGATGACCGGACCGGTAATGAGTGTAATTGGCAGCGAACCGGAAATTTCTATCAAGCGTCAACTGACCCAAATTCCGTTAAAAAATTCAATTTCTGATACTCCTGCAGCCTTGGAAGGGGTTTTAGTAACAATACAGACGGATAATGGACTGGCGAAAAAAATTGTGAGATTTTCAAAACAAATGGGAGTGTAGGATGAAATTCCTGCCGCTTCTTGATTTATTGGCTAAAACATACCCGGAAATTTCAAGAGAGCGACTCTACACATATATCCTTTGCAGAGAAGTAAAGGTGGACGGTGGACGCATAGCTGATCCCAAAGAGCGTGTACCGGTAAATGCTTCTCTGGAGATAGTAAGGGATACGTATGTTTCCAGAGGTGGAGTGAAATTGAAACATGCACTTCTTGCCTGGGGAATTTCACCGGCGGATAAGATTATGCTGGATGCCGGAGCCTCAACCGGAGGATTTACCGATTGCCTTCTGCAGGAGGGTGCACGCAAAGTGTATGCTGTTGATGTAGGGTACAACCAGCTTAATTACACTCTGCGAACACACCCGAAAGTTGTTGTTATGGAACAAACCAATATAATGGATGTGGACGTACTGGCTCCGTCTCCTCATGCTGCGGTTGCCGATCTGTCTTTCCGCTCTATACGGGGAGCAGCTGAGAAGATTCTCTCTCTAACCCGGGAAGCTTGGATGATTGCGCTTATTAAACCGCAGTTTGAAATTGGAACCTATACCTATATTGAGGATTTTAATGGGGTAGTAGCGAATAAGGAACTGCTTCTTTCCATTCTTACTGAGACATGTACAGAGCTTAGTAATGAGGGAGCGGGAGTAGTTCGTTTAGCCGCATCACCTATACTGGGCAGAAAGGGAAACAGAGAATTTCTGGCTCTGATTCATGATATGAAGCGTCGCCCCGGTGAGTTTTTACATGGTAAGGAGCTGGAGTCGATGCTCCTGGAGGTTGTGCATTCTGCCGGTACATACGATACGGGCTTGTGATATTCCGGGGAACAGATTCATCTACAAAACTGTTCAGTTTCCGTCCCGTAAAGTAGAGAGCTTCTCACTTATATAGGGTTTCCCATCAATCAGTATTATTACATCCTCAATTAATTCGTAGGAGAGAGTTGTGTTGATAATCTGACGCACGGCCAGCTCCTCGGCGAGGGGTTTGGGGACGGAGCTGGAGCTGGAGCTGGAGCTGGTATACAGAGTAAAATCTTTAGAAAGATTGATATAGGCGGCATGATTAACAATTCTGCTGCCGAGGAGCTCAGTATTTTCCGGTATTAAGGAGATATATCCCTGTGAGAGTACTGGCAGATCCGGTCCGGCAATGAGAAGTTCAAGAAGGCTGTTCAGATTAACCGGCGCAGATACGGTAATGGATACAGGTTCACACAATAATTCATGTGTGGAAATGTTCTGTATAAGAAAATAGAGTTTAACAGACTCTTTTTCTCCGGCCTGAGTACTGGATTTTCTGCTTCTGTATTCAGATACCGTATCTGCCAGCCCTGATTCCCGATAGTTCCGTAGTATTTTCGGCAGACTATAGAGAAAACTTCCTGCTATGACAACTATAAGAAGAAGCCACATAATAAGTGGAATTCCCTGTCTGGCTTCTTTGGAATCATGATTCTGCATAGACACAGAGTATATCAAGTGAGTACGGATGTCTATGTAGACCAGGTGAAAACCTGGCGAATTCAGATTTGACATCACGGTTAAAACTCCGTATAGTGTTTATACTATGCGAATAATAAAGGGTATTCCCGCCTCACCCGGGATATCAATAGGAAAAGTATTTCTCTACTCGACCCAGAAGCTTACTGTGCCCTCTTACTCTATCGATGAGGAAGAAGTTGCAGGCGAGATAGCTCGGTTTAATACGGCTATCAAAAAGGGTAAGCAGGATCTTCAGAACCTGATAGAAAAAACCCGTAAGAGTGCAGGTAAAAAGGATCTTGAAATAATTGAAACTCATCTGATGATGATTGAAGATCCGGATTTAAAAAATCAGATAGTTCAGAGAATAGCTGAAGAGGGTAAGAATGCTGAACACATCGTGGAAGATACCATTGCACTGATGATAAAAACCCTGGAAGATTCTGATGATGAATACCTGAATGAACGGGTTGTTGACCTGGTAGATGTTCAGAGCAGGATTTTACATCATTTAATGTATATTGAACGCACTTCACTGGTAGATATTGAAGAAGAGGTTGTTATAGTGGCTCAAACGCTGCTCCCTTCCGAAGTACTTACCATGAATAAAAAATATATAAAGGGAATTGTGCTTGATGCCGGCGGAAAAACCTCACATACGGCAATTCTTGCAAGATCATTTGAGATTCCGGCTGTACTCGGTCTCTCTAATGTGACAAAGAAAGTGAGAAACGGTAATACGATAATAGTTGATGGGAATCAGGGTGCGGTAATATTGCGGCCTGGCAGAAATACCATTGAGGATTATACCTTACGGTTGGATAAGTGGAATAAGCATGAGCAGGAACTGCTGCTG
>JADHUD010000134.1 GCA_016784705.1 Spirochaetia bacterium
GGGGTGGGGGGTGAGGTCGGGTGGAATTGGATTGCGTTATATACATTTTCATACTATTATAGGTTCTAATAGTTATAGTTCTTTAGAAATCATTAGCAAATTTCCAAAAATGCGAAGCATTTTGAAATTGGCTTCTAATTACTCATATTATAGGGATGTTAGGCTGAAAAAAATGCAGACAGAAAACCATGATCTCATTACACAACTAGTGAAAGATGATTTCTGCGCTCTTGCTGTCTTTGACCGCAAATTGCACTATCTGTATGTCAGTGATAAATTTCTTCAGAACTACCAGATCAATCGTGAAGATATTATAGGCAGGAGTCAATATCAACTATTCCCTGATATGCCGGAGAGGTGGAAAAACGCATATAACAGAGCGTTAGCAGGAGAAACTGTCAGCTCTGAAGAGGATATTTACTTCAGAAAAGATGGAAAAATTTTTATTACCCGCTGGAAATATTGTCCCTGGTATCTGTCCGCCGGTGAAGGTGAAGGTGAAGTAGGAGGAGTAATTCTCTATACTGAGATAATTTCAGAGCGTAAAAATCTTGAGAAAGATCTGCTAAAAGAGCAGGAGTTAACAAGACTTGTTCTGCAGACCATGGGACAGGGCGTTGTGCTGCTCGATGAGAATATGGTAATGAAGTATGTTAATCCGGCATTCTGCCGCATGCTGGGTTATCAGCCTGATGACCTTATCGGCAAAAAGCCGGCTGATATAACCGCTCCGGAATTTCTGTCTCAGGTTCCGGTCACGTTCATGAACAGGATGGCAGGTAAAACCGGACAGTTCGAATCAGCACTTCTCAATACGGAGGGAACCTATGTTCCGGTCCTGATAACAGCAGCCCCGAGATTTGAGCATGGTAAAATAATAGGAGCAGTTTCAGCTATAATAGATATCACAGAGAGAAAAAAGGCTGAGCTGGATATTAAAAAACTAACCGATGAGTATGAGAGAATTTTTAACGGCACACAGGACGCTATGTTTCTGCTTAAAGTCGATGATAACAATGTGTTCAGGTATCAGCGCAGTAATAAATCCCATCAGGAGAAAACAGGGTTTCTTCCGGAAACACTCTATGGAAAAACAAATAAAGAGCTTCTTGGTTCGGAAATCGGCGCCAGACTTGATCTGAATTACCAGAAATGTGTTGACCTGAGATCTACCCTGATCTATGAGGAGGAGCTTGATTTCCCTGCCGGAGTCCGGATATGGAGAACCTCGCTTACCCCCATATTCGAGCAGAATAAAATCAGTTATATTGTTGGGTCTTCCACGGATTTGACAGAGCAGAAGCAGGCAGAAGCTTATAATGAGAAACTCCAGAAAGAGTTGTTCCAGATACAGAAACTGGATTCAATCGGCCGGTTAGCCGGTGGAGTTGCACACGACTTCAATAACATGCTCGGCGTTATTCTCGGTCACACAGATCTGGCTATTGACATACTGGATCCCGACAACCCGGTTGCAGAGAATCTGAACGAGATTAAAAAAGCTGCTTATCGTTCCGCCAATATAGCCAGACAGCTGCTGACATTTGCCCGGAAGCAGCCCCTGCAGAAAGAGACCATCAGCTTAAATCCCATTATTTCCAGAATGCTTGAGCTGCTTTCGCGTTTAACCAGTGAAAAAATAGCATTAAACTATGAACAGGATCCAAACCTTTGGACTGTTGATTGTGATCCGCACCAGATAGAACAGATTCTTACAAATCTGGTATTAAATGCTTCTGATGCAATTGCGAGCAATGGAACAATTACCATTACTACTGCTAACAAGGTTTTCCAAAAACAACGATTCCGAGCTGCAGCAAGGCTCTCTTCCGGGAGATTATGTTTTACTGAGCATTAAGGATTCAGGATCCGGAATTCCTGGAAACCTACTCAGGCAGATATTTGAACCCTTTTTTACCACCAAAGCGTCAGGCAAGGGAACAGGTCTTGGGTTGTCAATAGTTCATGGTATTGTTGAACAGCATGGCGGGTTTATTCGTGCTGCAAGTAAAGCAGGTTCCGGATCAGATTTCCGCATCTATTTCCCCCGTTCTGCAGAGTGTAAAACAATTCAGCCATTATCATCCGGTCTGCACAAAAGTACCAAAAACAGGGGCACAGAGACTATCCTGGTTGTTGAGTATGAACAGGCTATCCTTCACATTATCAAGACAATTCTTACAAAATACGGTTATAAAATTTTTGCTTCAGCTTCACCGGAAGAGGCTCTTGCTCAAGTCAAGAACAACCCTGATGCATTTGATCTGCTAATAACGGATGTCATTATGCCCGGGATGAATGGATCGGACTTGTTTAAGGCGGTAAGAACCTGCAACAGCAGCATTAACTGTTTGTTCATATCCGGGTATACTGCTGATATTATCTCCGGAGAGGGACATGATGTTCCGGATTCTGAGATCAATCTGCTTCAGAAACCCTTCTCTTCCTCTGATCTCTGTTTAAAAGTCAGAGAGCTGCTGGATTCATAGAGTTCATCTTTAAAGCCTGATAAATTCCTTCCAGAACAAGATCCGGAATCACTTCGTCAAAGACACCTGCATCACGGAACAGAGTGGAGAATCCGCCGGTTGCTAATACCTTTACTTCCTGACCTTTGGTAAAATTTTCCTCAGTCAGCCTGGTGACTAATTCCCGTACTGCTCCCAGATTTCCGTAATAAAGCCCCGATTGAATACTTTCCTCAGTACTCTGACCGCAGACACGATCCGGCTGTAAAATTTCTACTTTAGGGAGTTTTGCCGTATGCTCTTCCAGCGCCTGCATACCAAGACGCATTCCTGACATAATAGCGCCACCGAGATACTCCTTGGCTGCGGTGATAACATCAAAAGTAGTAGCTGTGCCGAAATCAGCTATAAGCAGGTTTTTCCCGGGATAACGGTGTATAGCACCTATTGCATTGGCTATTCTATCAGCCCCGACCGCCAGCGGATTTTTATACCGTATTTTTAATCCTGTACGGGTTCCTGCCTTAAGAACGAAGGGATCTATACCAAAATAGTGTTTGCAGCTGTTGACCACAGCATGATTCATATCCGGTACTACAGAGCAATAGGCAATATGCTTTACTGCATCAGGATCAAATCCGTTCTCCCTGATGGCACCGCGGAGAAATAAACCTATTTCATCCGAGGATGAAGCCTGATCCGAAACTTTTCTGAATCTGAGCACTATCTGACTGTCACGGTACAAACCGCAGTAAATTTGTGAGTTCCCTGCATCAATGCAAAGTATCATGCGTGTAGTCTCCTCTCTAATCGGCAAATTTCGGTGTAGAGCTGCTCAAACAGCTGCTGTTTTGTTTGTGAATGCGACACAAGAGACCCATCCGCTGCATAGAGGAATGCGGTATGGCGGGTATCTTCAGGGTTTGTTCCAATATCATTCAGGTCATTATGAACCAGAATATCACAGCTGTTGTTCTGAAGAATTTCCTGAATTGCGCTCTTTTTTTTATCTGTATCCTCAGTATTAGTCAGCTTGAAACCGACCAGAATAAGCTCTCTATCCTGTGCATATCCCCGGATTCTTGAGAGAATTTTAAAATTTCTCCTTAAATGAACTACCATTGTTTCCGGTCCGGAGGAGAGTTTCCCCTGCTCTCCTGCAGGAAAATAATCTCCATCAGGTGTTTCAATAAATTCCGGGGAATAATCACTGACTGCAGCCAGATGAATTATGGTGCTGATTTCCGGATCCTCTTTCAGTATTTTCTGCAGCTGCGTATCGAGGTCTGAAAATGTTCTGTACCGGACTCTTTTTATACTGCCTATGCTGCCTATGCTGCCGTGCGCTTCTGTATCAGGCAGTACTGCATGATACCCGTGCAGCAGAACGACGCCGTTTCCCTGTGAAGCTGCATACTCGGCAAATCCGGCTCCGGTTCTGCCGGAAGAGAAGTTGGTTATGTATCTGACACCGTCCAGCGGTTCCTCCGTCCCTCCGGAAGTAATGAGCATTTTCATAGGTTATCCAAAAAGCTCTTTGATCATGGCATGGATTGTTTCCGGTTCAACCAGCCTTCCGGTGCCTGTTTCTCCGCACGCAAGTGTGCCGGTTTCGGTTTCGATTATTCGGGCTCCCCATTTCATAAGTATATTGATGTTCTCCTGCGTTGCAGGATGCTCCAGCATACGGCTGTTCATTGCCGGTGCAATCCAATAGGGGGACTGAAAATTGTTTGCAAGAAATATTGCACTAACCAGATCTTCTGCCAGACCTGCCCTCAGCCGTGCGATAGTTGCCGCTGAGGCAGGATAGAGGAGAATTAGATCAGCCCATCTGGCCAGCTCTATATGTTCTATCTCCGAAGATTCGGCGAACAGCTCCTTTTTCAAGGGTTTTCGGGTAATTCCCTCAAGCGCCGCCGGCCCGATAAACTGTAAAGCTGATTCTGTAGCAGCACACTGCACCTCATGGCCATCCTTCACCAGGGCTGATGCAAGAGAGGCTGCTTTATAAGCCGATATCGAACCGGAAAGACAGAGCAGAATATGTCTGCTCCCATTCTCTGCATTAGTTTCTTTCAACATTATCTATCAACCTCACTTTTCCCAGCATTACTGCAGCCAAAAGCCGCTTTCCCCATGCACGATCATTAAATTCTTCAATATATTCCACTTCAAATCCTTTATCTTCCAGAGACGTACGCATTTCAGCTAGTGATATGTCGGATATGAGAGTTTTATAGAGCCAAGGGGCAGTTTCCTGATCTTTCGGTGATAATCGGGCGTTACGTGAGCTTAAAGCCAGCCCTGATGCCTCACGTACTGTCGGGCATGGCACAATTTCTGTCTCAAGAAAAAAAGCCTCCGCCATTCTGCGGATCAGAACCAGCTGCTGCCAGTCTTTTTCTCCAAAATAGGCATGATCCGCATGAGTCAGATTCAGCAGCTTCAGTACTACAGTCAGAACACCATCAAAATGACCCGGCCGGAATTTTCCGCAATATTTCTGCGATAATTCCTGCTCAAGAACTCTGTACTGATAGTTATCGGGATACATACTGCCTGTTTCAGGATAGAGCAGCATATCAACACCTGCACGCTTCAGTGCGGCAATATCAGCCTCCCGGGTCGATGGGCAGTTCGATGGGTAGGTGTCGAGATCTTCAGAATTATCAAACTGTGCCGGATTTACAAAAATACTTGCACAAGTGATATCATTCTCTTTTTTTGAACGATGCATAAGGCTGATGTGTCCTGCATGCAGGGCCCCCATTGTCGGGACAAAACCTATGCTCCAGCCCGATTTTCTATGGGCGTTTATTTGCCGCTGCCATTCCAGCGGATTGGATACTATCTGGATCATGCATAGCTCTCTTTTTTCGAGGGAAATGTTTTAGTGGTTACATCCTGATGGTACTGATTCAGAGCTTCTCTTATCAACTTTGCCCCTTCCAGATATCGGCGGACAAATTTCGGATCTTTGCCGGTGCCCATTCCGAGCATATCCTGCAATACCAGAACTTGACCATCCACTCCGTTTCCTGCTCCGATCCCAATTATCGGTATTATGAGGCTTTCTGCAATTTCCTCTCCCAATGCTGCAGGTACACACTCCAGTACAATAGCAAAACAGCCGGCTTTTTCCAGCTGCAGGGCTTCATTTATAAGTACTCTACGTGCCTGCTCCTCTTTCCCCTGAACCCGGTATCCGCCAAATTGATTAACAGCCTGCGGGGTCAGACCTAGATGCCCCATCACCGGTACGCCGGAATCCACGATATGAGAGATGCTGTCGAGATTTCCCTTTGCACCTTCAATCTTTACGGCATTGGCTCCTGCCTGCATTAACTGCCGAACATTCTGCAACACAATATCACGGCTGATACGGTTGGATAGAAAGGGCATGTCCCCAATAATAAAGGCATGGGGAGCCCCGCGGCGAACAGCTGCGGTGTGTGCTGCCATCATTTCTATAGTAGCATGTATGGTTGATTCATACCCATGCATGACCATTGATGCACTGTCCCCTACAAGTATGCAGTCCATATCCGTCTCTGCAATTATCGCGGCACTCCAGCTGTCATAGCAGGTAATCATAGAGATCGGTTTCCCCTGTTCTTTTCTGGAAATAAATTCTGGTGCTGTCATTTGGTACCTGTCCTTTGGATCAAGTCCTTTGTGTATTGATGTATTTGCGAAAAACTCGCGGATAGTTTCTGATTCCCATGTGGTCGAAGTGAGAGAGCTTTCAGCTCCCATGCATCTCCGCCAGGTCTGTTTCTATCTGCTATGAGCGTTTCGACAAACTCTAGTTTAATAATAGGCATGAGTGTGGAGATTTGTCAACCTCCCTGCACAAGCGGCTTCCCTGCACAAGAAGCCAGCCAAGTTACATGAAATGGGGATTATCATCTTTCAAAACTATTTCCACCTCTTTTTCATACTTTTTTTCGAGTAAAAAACAGGTTCTGCATTTTTCAGCCAGAGCAGCCGGGGGCAGAGTTCCCAGCTCTTCATAGACCATTTCTCTAAAAATCTCTTCATACTCCAGAGCACGTTTTTGAATCTGTATCCGTTTATATTCCGGAGCCTCAAGGATCCGCTTATATAATTGAGCATGGTCTTCGGCATAGAGTGCCTGTTTATTTGTATCTGAAAATTTTTTAAATTCTGAAAATGAATCAGGAGAGATGATAAAAGGTTTATAGAGCGAAACACAGGGATAGGGACCGCCG
>JADHUD010000135.1 GCA_016784705.1 Spirochaetia bacterium
CTCCTGTTTTCTTTCCAATTGCGTTGTGAACCGCTATTGAAACTGTATCACAGGAGGCTTTTTCTTTCCTACAGCCTGTCCGAGTAAACCAACTACCACACCACAGGCATAGCCTGTGGGTTTCTCACGCTACTAAGGGGGTATTTATGAAGAACAAAATAGTATTGGTACTATGCCTATTACTGTTTGTTACGGGAATGCTGTTTGCTGCCGGAAGTGCAGAACAAGCTGCGTCCGCACCTGCATCTGATGACAAAATGGGCGGGGTTTTAGTGTTCGGCCGATCAGGAGACTCTGTTGGACTTGATCCTGCACGGGAAACTGATGGTGAATCCTTTTATGCTACAACTGCTATTTTTGATACGCTTGTAGAATTTGTTCCTGGACAGACAGCGGTAAAACCTGCACTTGCAGAGAGCTGGAAAGTGTCTGACGACGGTCTTACCTATACTTTCAATCTTCGTAAAGGCGTAAAGTTTCATGATGGAACAGACTTTAATGCGGATGCTGTTGTATTCTCATTTGAACGGCAATTCGTAGAAAATCATCCCTATGGAGACCTTGGCCCATGGAAATATTGGGGATATATGGACATGGATAATATCCTTGATTCTGTTGTTGCCGTTGATACATATACGGTTAAGTTCAATCTGAAAAAAGTTGAAGCACCATTTATTGCCAACCTTGCAATGGATTTTGCATCAATAGTATCACCAGCAGCAGTAGCTCTCTATGGGGAAGACTTTAAGAACAACCCTGTTGGAACAGGCGCTTTTACCTTTGTTAACTGGATAAAAGATGACAGTATTGTTGTAGAAAGAAATCCGGACTACTGGGATGGACCTGTCTATTTAGATAGATTAATTCTTAAAGTAATTCCTGATGCAACAGCAAGATGGCTGGCTTTACAAAAGGGCGAAGTGGATCTTATAGATTTTCCTTCTTCTGAAGATATTCCGGCAATGCGTGCTGACAGTGATATACAACTTATTCAGCAGGCTGGTTTAAATGTTGGATATCTGGCACTGAACACTTCCAAGGCACCATATGACAATAAATTAGTTCGTCAGGCTATGAACTATGCAATAAATAAAGAAGAAATTATTGCCGGTGTCTACGGCGAAGCAGGTCAGGCAGCAAAAAACCCGATCCCACCGGGGATGTGGTCCTATAATGATGATATTGCAGCATATCCCTACGATCCGGCAAAAGCCAAAGAACTTCTTGCTGAAGCGGGATTCCCGAATGGTTTTAAAACGGAACTATGGGCAATGCCGGTAGCAAGACCCTACAATCCGAATGCCCGGAAAGTTGCAGAAATAATGCAGGCTCAATTGAAGTTAGTTGGAATCGAAGCTGAAATTATTTCCTATGAATGGGGAACCTATCTTGATAAAACAGATTCGGGAGAACATCAGGCAGCTATGTTAGGCTGGACTGGGGATAATGGTGACCCGGATAACTTTCTCTGGGTTCTGCTTTCAGAACCTGCAGCCATTCCCCCTGCTGGGAATATAGCTTTCTGGAAAAATGCTGAATTTACTGAGCTTTGCAGCCAGGCAAAAGCAACCTCCGATCAGGATGCTCGTGATGCGCTGTATCGACAAGCACAAGTAGTATTTCATGAAGAGGCTCCCTGGGTTCCTATTGCACACTCAGTGGTAACTCTTCCTGCAAAGAAATCTGTACAGGATTTATATTTATACCCTACTGGAAAACGTGTTTTTAAGCATGTATGGATTCAAAAATAGGGTGACTCCTGCATTTTTTCATGTAGAATTATGATACGACCAACCGGCCCCATTGTTTCGATGGGGCTGGTTTCATTGTATAATTATGAGGATTTCCATGGTTAAATATATTGTAAAACGGCTTCTTCTGCTTATTCCTACACTATTTGGAGTGATAACTCTGGTTTTTTTCATGATTGCACTCTCTCCCGGCGATCCTGCAAGGGTCATGCTTGGAGAGCGGGCAAATGCTGAGCAGATTGAAGAGCTGCGTCAGGAACTTGGATTGGATAAACCGCTAATTCAACAATACGGACTCTACTTGAAAAGAGTTGTACAGCTTGATCTGGGCAAATCCATTGCAACTGGACAAAAAATAACAGATGAGATAAAGGTGCGCTTTCCGGCAACCATCGAACTGGCTATCTGGGCCATGATCTTTGCCACTATTGTCGGTATAATACTGGGAGTTACTTCAGCTCGCAGGAGAAATTCATGGGTTGATTACACTACTATGGGAGGTGCTCTTGTAGGCGTTTCCATGCCGGTATTCTGGCTGGCATTAGTTCTTATCATGATTTTTTCTGTTCGCCTTGATTTATTACCAACCGGCGGGCGTATGAATATAAGGTACTATTTTGAACCTATCACAAACTACTATGTACTTGATGGTTTAATTATCTTTCTTAAAACTGGTGAGAGTAAATTTTTCATATCGGCATTTCAGCATCTCGTTCTTCCTACTGTAGCACTGGGTACCATTCCTCTGGCTATTATTGCAAGAACTACCCGAAGCAGCATTCTTGAAGTTCTGCACCAGGACTATATAAAAACTGCCCGTTCCGCAGGTATCAAAGAAAATCGGGTTATTTACCGTTATACTTTAAAAAATGCTCTTCTGCCCATAATAACCGTTATTGGACTGCAGTTTGGACTGCTTCTCTCAGGAGCTATACTTACCGAGACAATCTTTGCCTGGCCGGGTATTGGGAAGTGGATTTATGTTTCTATCGGTGCAAGAGACTACCCCGCTGTACAGGGAGGAATAATTTTTGTTTCAACCTTCTTTGTACTCATCAACCTGGTGGTTGATATTCTTTACTCCGTTATCAATCCCAAAGTAAGGCTTCAGTAGGGGGAAGTATGACAACTAAAGATGTAAATTTGAACAGCAGTTCTAAATCGGAAATACTCATAAAAGAGCCTGGTCCCTGGTCAGAATCTTGGTACAATCTTAAAAAAAACAAGGGAGCTATGGCCGGTTTGATTATAATTGTACTATTTATCCTTATGGCTGTTTTTGCCCCGTTCATATCACCGCATGATCCGGAAGTACAGACCATGGCCCTGCGGAAATCTCCACCGTTAACAGAAGGATATCTTCTGGGTACTGATGATTTGGGTAGGGATATGTTGTCACGGCTCATCTACGGTTCGCGTATCTCAATGACTATAGGAGTAGTTTCGGTTGGAATTTCGCTCGTCTTCGGGCTGCTGATAGGAGTAATATCCTCCTTCTACGGCGGCTGGCTGGATAAATTTGTTATGCGGATTATTGATATAATGCTTGCATTCCCCTACATCCTGTTAACCATTGTTATTGTAGCAATTCTTGGTCCTTCTCTAACCAACGCTATGATTGCCATAGGAATCTCACAGATCCCTAAGTATGCACGTGTTGTCAGAGCCTCTGTGCTGGCGGAAAAAGAGAGTGACTATGTATTGGCAGAACGTTCTTTGGGAACCGGCGATCTTGAGCTGATGTTCAGAACAATTCTTCCAAATTGTCTCTCTGCAACAATAGTTCAGGCTACGCTGGGTGTAGGCGAAGCGATACTCAGTTCTGCGGGACTCTCCTTTCTTGGCCTGGGAGCTCAACCCCCGACACCCGAATGGGGTCTGATGATTGCCAGTTCAAAAGAGTTTATTACCAACGCATGGTGGATTGTCACCTTGCCGGGCATTGCAATTCTGCTGGCTGTCCTCGGTTTCAATTTACTTGGGGATGGTTTAAGAGATATTTTAGATCCAAGGATGAGGGAGTAATTAAGTCATGACTGAACGCAGCGAAAATATCCCTAATACAGAACCTGGTGCTCACGGCAGCAAAAATGAAATTCTTTTAGAGATGGAAAATATCAATGTCTCTTTCTATGTGCAAAGGGGTGTTATCAGGGCAGTAAAAAATCTGTCCCTTACAATTCATAAGGGAGAAACGCTTACCCTGGTTGGCGAATCCGGCTGTGGAAAATCAGTTACCGCCCATACCATTAACCAGCTGATTCCGATGCCGCCTGGAAAAATTGAGAGCGGGTCGGTAAAATACCGGGGCAGAGATTTACTGAAACTTAAGAAATCTGAAATTGAGGCGCTGAGAGGTACCCAGATATCCATGATTTTTCAGGAACCAATGACCGCACTTAATCCGGTGTTTACCGTCGGTGAGCAAATTGCAGATGTTTTTATGTCTCACCAAAAAATGAAGCATCAAGAGGCATTCAGCAAGGCTATAGAGCTGCTTGATTTAGTAAAAATTCCTTCTCCGGCTGAAAGGGCAAAAAGTTATCCGCACCAGCTCTCCGGAGGAATGCGGCAGCGGGCTATGATCGCAATGGCTCTGGCCTCACCTGAACCGGGTCTTATGATAGCAGATGAGCCGACAACAGCACTTGATGTAACTATTCAGGCTCAGATACTCGATCTGCTATCGGATTTAAAGAAGAAAATTAATATGTCATTGCTTCTGATAACTCATGATATGGGAGTTGTTGCGGAAATGGCTGATCGGGTAGTGGTTATGTATGCAGGATCAAAAGTTGAAGAGGCTGATGTATATCAGATTTTCGATGAACCTTGCCATCCGTATACTTTGGGATTATTAAACTCTCTACCCTCAAATCCTAAATATAAAAATTCAGCCCGGCTTGAAGCAATTGAAGGCACCGTTCCGGACCTCCTGACATTGGGAGATGGCTGTCCATTTGCAAACCGTTGTACCTATGTCAGCGAAATCTGTGCTGAAGTATTCCCGCAAGCAGTAGATCTCGGGAAGGGGCATACCGTATGGTGCCATAATTATACAAAAATCGACAGGAGTACCAACGTTGAACAGGATTGACCGCAATACAGATCTTTTACAAGTACATGGACTGAAAAAATATTTTGAAGTTACATCTCAGGGAATTCACAAGGAAAAGAGAGAAGTTAAAGCTGTTGATGATGTCTCATTTACGATAAAACAGGGCGAAATTCTGGGAATTGTCGGTGAATCCGGGTGCGGAAAGTCAACCTTGGGAAAAACAGTTCTTCGGCTTCATGAGAAAACAAATGGTTCTGTTTTATATCGCGGGAAGGATCTTTTTGCCAAAAACAGAAGGGAAATGAAAGATATTACACGTAATATTCAAATGATTTTTCAGGATCCTTACTCATCTCTGAATCCCCGTAAAAAAGTAGGCAGTATCATTGGTCAGCCACTGCGGATTCACAAACAGGGAACAACTGCTGAAATCAGCAAGCGGGTGGAACATCTTCTGGATGAAGTGGGCCTGAATCCCCGCTACCGGGGACGTTATCCGCATCAATTTTCCGGCGGACAACGTCAGCGAATCGGTATTGCCAGAGCTTTAGCTCTTGATCCGGATTTCATTGTGTGTGATGAAGCGGTATCGGCTCTGGATGTGTCGGTGCAGGCTCAAATTCTCAATCTTCTGCTTGATCTTCAAGATAAACATAAATTCACCTATATGTTTATTGCCCATGATTTAGCTGTTGTAGAATTTATCTCAACCAGGATTATGGTTATGTATCTCGGGCGGATGGTTGAGATGGCTGATAAGGATGATCTTATTCAGCGCCATATTCATCCCTACTCCAGAGCACTGTTTAAGGCATTCCCGGCTGCAAATCCACGGGGACGGGCTTCCAGAGAAAAAATAGTCATGGGAGATGTTCCATCACCTATAGACCGGCCAACAGGCTGCCATTTCCACCCCCGCTGCCCTCTTGCAGAATCCCGCTGCAAAGAGGCTTATCCACCTCTGCGGGAAATAAGCCCCGGACATAGTGCTGCCTGCTGGGTGGTATAAATAATTATCTTATTTTTTATCTATACAAAAAAATTACGGCATGAAGGTTTTTGACCCTCATGCCGTTCACATGCATTATTGATTTCTCATAAAATGGAAGTTAAACGTGATGTCATGGCAAAAAAAACACCCCCTATTGAATATAACAATTGGGGGTTAATTTTTTTAACCTATAGGAATCATCTTCTGATATTTTCTATTTATAAGTACCAGTTAATGTAAAGTAACCATACGGAGGCTGTGAAGGGTTAAGATAAGCAACATACCAGACAAAGAGACCTGTAAGTGTTCCCTGAATATTAACTATCGTATTTCCTGTAGAACTGAAATTCATAGTAACTTCAGCCGCTGCGGGAAAAGATCCCTCCAACTGACCATTGGCTTTCATAGTCATAAGTTCACCATTTTCCAGTGATATTTCAATATCGCTGTGATTTGTTCCGGTTAATGGGTAAGAACCATCTGGTAGAGGTGAATCTAATGCGAAGTTAGTAACATTTGACATAGAAACTCCAGCACCAGCAAGTGCATCCCAGCCTGTTGAGGATATTACTGCTCCAACAAGAGTCTCCTCTGTTGTACGATACCGGCCTCCTGCGCCAACTGGCAGAGTGACAACACTATCAGGATCCTGATAAACCACAACTACGGCTGTATATTCCGTTGGTTTATTATCTTCAGCTTCAGCCTTTGATACTTTTCGACTCTCAGCAGAATCATCCAGCTGAACTCCATTATCAATCATGTTACATCCGGCAAAACTCAAAGAAACGATAAGTACTGCTGCCAGTATCAGCAGATTTGCAACGCTTTTTCTTTT
>JADHUD010000136.1 GCA_016784705.1 Spirochaetia bacterium
CAGGCAAGTAATCTTGCCCAGAGTGATCACCTTGGCAGTTGCATGGCAACTGCGGAGATGTGTTTGTATCAAGGAATTTGATATTTGCTTAGCGGGGCAGTTATGCAATAACTGCCCCGGCAAGTAATCTTGCCCAGGTGTGTACACTTGCCCAGAATACTTATTTAATCAGAAATAAGCCGGCTATAATGCCCAGTGTCAATATTAACACGGCAAAATCCATCTTCCTGAAGGAAATTGTACCATGAAGAATTTCCTCATCGAATAATCTTGCTTCTAAAGCATAAGAAATTTCTTCAGCTTTTTGCAGAATTAAATCAAAAATCTGGGATGAGAAAGAAATAATACGCTTAACAGGATTTTTCCAGGTATTATCCAACCTCGATTTTCTTGCTTCCTTAATTTCTAAAACAGAATCAAAAATAAGAGGAATAAAACTGACAGTCAGATTAAACCTTGCGGCTGTTCTCTTTGGATTGAGAAATTTGAAAGGCCGCAGAAACCAGTAAAGTGCCAGAGTTAAATCTTCAGGAGCGGTAGTATCTGTTAGCAGTAATCCTGCTGCCACAATGAGTATAAATCGTGCACCATAGAAGAGACTGGAAATCAGACTATTTGAAGAAATCCATCTGGAAAGTACTATAATTATTAATAAAAGGAGAAAAAAGCGTAACTCTTTTCTATATTTAGTGAAAGGCAGCCGAGCTATCAGGCATCCTGCTAATACATAACCGAAAAGAACACCAAACTGCAGTGAATTGACAGCAAACATTGCTGCAGAAATAGTGAAAATGATTACTATTTTAATACGTGGATCAATACGGTGAATTATTGAGTTTCTTGACTGATAGTGGAAAATCAATCGTTCAGCCATGTCATTTCCTTAATATTATGATCTTTACTTCCTGGATTTTGTACTCTTACACCGCATGCAGCCGCTGAATGTATTGCCAGTTCCGGTCTGTCATCGGCCACAATAGCTCCATTTTCAAACAGAACAAGACGATCTGCATATGCTAATACTTTATCAAGATCGTGAGTCACTAAAATAATAGTATGTCCGGATTTTTTTAATGAAACCAGGATTTTCAGAACCTGAAGAACGCCCGGATAATCTAGATTTGAAAAAGGTTCATCGAGGGCAATAATAGAAGGATTCATTGCTACTACACCTGCAATTGTCAATCTTCTTTTTTCACCACCCGACAAGGTTCTGGCGCGTTGATCAGCATGATCCTCGAGATCCATTGTTTCCAATGCTTTTCTGATCCTGGTTTTAGTTTCATATTTCTGAATCTTCAGATTTTCCAGTCCGAAAGCTATATCCCGTGATACTGTCTGGCCAACAATTTGACTGTCGGCATCCTGAAAAACCAATCCGACAGATTGACGGGCTTTATAGGGATTATCTTTAACAGAGACTCCATTTATAATAATTTCCCCGGAGGAAGGTGTATAGAGACCATTTAAGTTTCTGAGAAATACCGTTTTCCCGGATCCATTTCTTCCTGAGATAACTATAAATTCACCTTCACTAATCTGAAGTGATATATTCCTGAGAGCAAATGTACCATCAGGAAACCGGTAGGATATATTTCTTACTTCAAGCAGACTCATGAAATGCTCCAAAATGCAGAAAGTTATATACTCTTCCACTGAAAAGGTTACCCAATGAAATAGCGGCAATCATTTTAATAATATCACCGATAATAAACGGACCCATTCCCAAGCCATACGCTTTACCCCAGTCTATCTGGAGTATAACCTTAAGCCAGGGAACACCAATAAAATAAAATATCATTGAGCCCAACAATGTTCCAATCGTTACCAAAACAGTCTGAACAATTACGCTTCGCATCAACTGAGCTTTCTGATCGAACAACAAATGATACATTTTTGTTCCTAACTCTGAAAAGATACCAGTGACATATACCGCCGGAATTGATGCGAGAAGATATCCGCCTGTCGGCCCAAAAAAATGTGCTATGCTTCCGGTGCCTCCGGAGAAAACAGGCAGCCCAAGAGCTCCGGCTATCAGGTAGATAATAACAGCGGATACACCAATTTTTCTTCCACCAAGAATTCCTGCGGTAAGAATAAAAAAAGTCTGCAGAGTTATTGGAACCGGTCCAATTGGCACAGAGATATATGCTCCGGCAGCAATTAGAGCGGCAAAAAGGGAAGTAAGAACTGTTGACCTAATATTCATGGTTCCTCACTCATTTTTTAATAAGAAGATGTGATTACGGTAAGAAAACTACAGTAAACATCATCAAGTTTCAATTAATAAATTACAATATCTTTAAACTCATAGGCAATGCACTAAGTTTGCGTTCAGAATATTTTATAACATAATTTGAATATTGCTAATTTCTTCTCTATTAAGTTATGCAGATTATTATAGAAGGGGTAGCTTATGATAAACAAGACCCTAATTTTTACGTTACAGGTTTAATTAGGAACACTTCAGCAACGCACTTCAGCAACGTACTCCAGCAACGTACTCCAGAAATGCTTCAAAAATAGCTTGACAAAATAGGCTCTACAAACCAGAATCGTAAGGAAACAGGAGGCCGAAATGAAAAAATTTACACTTATTATGATTTGTCTGATTATGTCAACTTCTCTCTTTGCTGCTGGCGCTAATGAAGAAGCCCCAGATTCTGCACCGCAGGCAACTGACAAGTTGGTGGTTTACTCACCAAACAGCGATGGACTGCTCAATGCAACTATTCCTGCATTTGAGGCAATGTATGATGTGAAGGTAGAAGTTATCTCTGCCGGAACAGGGGAAGTATTCAAAAGACTTCAGGGCGAGGCACATTCACCATACGCAGATGTAGTATTTGGCGGAGCCTATGCAACCTACATGATTAATGAAGAACTTTTTGAACCATATACCTCTGTAAACAATGGAAACATAATAGATATCTATCAAAATACTACTGGTTTTATTACACCATATGTATTGGATGGAAGTCTGATTCTTGTAAACAAAAGCCTAATCGGTGATATTGAAATTAATGGATACAAAGATCTCTTAAATCCTGCACTCAAAGGGAAAATTGTTTCTGCTAATCCTACAGCATCTTCGAGTGCTTATGCTCATCTAACCAACATGCTGAATGCAATTGGTAAGGGCGATTACCAAAATGAAGAAGCGTGGGATTTTGTGCAGGCTCTTTTTTCAAATACTGTTGTTATCGGCAGTTCCAGTTCAGTGTGGAAAGGTGTACGTGACGGAGAGTATACAGTAGGACTCTCATACGAAGACCCAAGTGTTCAGTTGGTAAGAGATGGAGCTGATGTTAAAGTAATCTATATGGAAGAGGGTGTTGTATTTCTTCCTGCTGGATCCGGTGTGGTAAAGGGTGCAAAAAATATTGTTAATGCAAAAAGATTTATCGACTTTATTACATCTGCAGAAATCCAGAATATTTATGGTACCACTATTACTAATAGACCTGTTATGGCCAAGGTAGCAACGCCGGAATATATGGTTAACATTAGTGATATTAATATCATTGCTGAAGATATGGAGTATGTATACCAGAACAAAGCTGCTCTGCAGGATAAATTCAAAGATATCTTTGTGGACATTCAGGGACAGTAAAACTAAAGGCAGGTTTGGAATATGAGTGTTAAAATCTCAATTAACAATGCAAAAAAAATGTACGGGAACAACACTATTATTCCTGATTTATCTATCGAAATACATGATAAGGAATTTTTCACACTTCTTGGACCTTCAGGTTGCGGGAAGACAACCTTATTACGGATGATAGCCGGTTTTAATACGATCGAAGACGGTGATTTCTTTTTTAATGAGAACCGCATAAACGACATGGAAGCCAGCAAACGGAATATTGGCATGGTTTTTCAAAACTATGCCATATTCCCTCATTATACAGTTCGGCAAAATGTTGAGTTTGGTCTTAAGAATCGGAACTATCCTAAAGCAGAGATTCACAACTCAGCATCTGAATTTCTTAAAATGATGCAGATATATGAATTTGCTGACAGGATGCCGGAACGCCTATCTGGCGGTCAGCAGCAGCGTGTTGCTCTAGCAAGGGCACTTGTTATTAAACCTGATGTATTGTTAATGGATGAACCACTCTCTAATCTTGATGCAAAGCTCCGGATGGAGATGCGGCAGGCTATCAGAAATCTCCAGAAAGAGGTTGGCATAACAACCATCTATGTTACTCATGATCAGGAAGAGGCGATGGCTATCTCTGATCGTATTGCAGTAATGAAAGATGGAATTATTCAGCATGTCGGAACCCCTCAGGAGATTTACCACCGTCCTATCAATATTTTTGTGGCAACATTCATTGGCCGTACAAATTTAATTAAAGCAAAATATGATAGCAGGAATAGAAGGGTAGTAATGGATGGATATGCTTTCACTATTGAGAAAGTATTGTGTGAATCCGATTGCTCAGTTATACTCTCTATTAGGCCTGAAGATTTTCTTATGTCAAAAGAAGCTGTTGATGGAATAAAATGTACAATATCGGACAGTATATTTCTTGGGTTGAATACTCATTATCTAATTACACTTCCTAATAATCAAACAGTAGAGATTATTCATGAATCAGACATGATTCGAAGCTTCAAGCCGGGTGATATAGTCTATTTAAACATTAAAACTGAAAAGATTAATGTATTTACAGAAGATGGGAATCGGAATTTAATCTATGCAACTTAAGCAGAAAACCAGAAAAAAATTAGATGTATGGAGTCTTGTGACCCTGCTGATTTTGGGTCTATATGGACTTTTTCTTATCTACCCACTTGTAAATTTATTTGGTCAATCTGTGATTGATAAATCGACAGGAAAATTTACTCTTTCATACTTTTATAAATTTTTCAGCAAACCCTACTATTTTAATACTCTACTCAACAGTTTTAAAGTAACTTTTTTTGTTACCATATTTACGGTACTATTAGGAACACCGCTTGCTTACTTTTTTACACGGTACAAGATACGAGGCAAGACATTTCTTAGGGTTCTTATTATTCTATCCTCTATGTCAGCTCCATTTATCGGTGCATATTCATGGATACTTTTATTAGGAAGAAGCGGGGTAATAACTACCTTTTTTCATAACACTCTGGGCATTCAGATTCCAAGTATCTACGGATTTGCTGGAATTCTCATAGTACTCACTCTTCAGCTCTATCCGTTAATATTTCTCTATGTTTCCGGTGCTTTAAAGAATGTAGACAACTCTCTCCTGGAGGCCAGCGAGAATTTGGGATGCTCAGGAACAAAAAGGTTTTTTATAATTGTTATACCGCTTATTGTTCCGACACTTCTGGCCGGCGGGTTGCTGGTTTTTATGCGGTCTCTCGCAGATTTTGGAACCCCTATGCTTATCGGTGAGGGATTTAGAACATTCCCGGTAACAATTTTTAACGAGTTTATTAGTGAATTGGGCGGAGATGACGGTTTTGCAGCCGCAATATCTATAATTGCAATTATCATTACCACGCTGGTATTTCTCACCCAACGGTTTCTATCAACAAGAAAACAATTCACGATGAACTCGCTGAATAAAATACGGCCTATAGAAGCAAAAGGATTTACTAAAATATTAATTCATTTCTACTCATACTTTCTTATTGGTCTATCTATTATGCCGCAGATATACATTTTTTATACCTCTTTTAAGAGGGTAAATGGAACGGTCTTTGTTCCAGGGTATTCATTTGACAGCTATCTGAATGCATTTAACAAGGTTGGCCGCGCAATTACCAACACGTTAGTTATTCCTGGATTATCATTAATTGTAATTGTATTTTTTGCAGCACTGATAGCTTACATAACCGTTCGCAGGCGAAACCTATTTACTGGTATAGCTGATTCAATTTCCATGGTTCCATACATTGTTCCCGGTTCTGTTATTGGTATTACCTTGCTGATAGCTTTTAATAAACCACCTATTCTTCTTAGTGGAACAATGTTGATTATGATTATTGGATTGGTACTACGAAGATTGCCCTATACAATTCGATCAAGCGTTGCAATTTTACAGCAGATTCCCATTAGTATTGAAGAAGCTGCCCTCAGTCTTGGAAGTTCAAAGGTAAAAACCTTTTACAAGATAACTATGCCTATGATGGCAGCCGGACTGATTTCAGGAGCCATTCTTAGTTGGGTTACGATGATAAGCGAATTATCTACAGCAATTCTTTTGTATGTGGGGAGAACAAAAACCCTTACAGTTGAAATATATACGCAGATTATTCGCGGGAATTATGGTATTGCTGCAGCATTATCGACGATATTGGCTCTCCTCACAATTATTTCTCTGCTCATATTTAACAAAGTGTCTCATGGTAATGACATAAGTATGTAGACCTTGCTAATTAGGAGTTATTTTATTATAAAAATCCTCATTTGCATGGTGGTGCTATGAATCCTTAATTCACACTATAGAAATCCCTATAACGTAGTGTTTTCGGATTTCTAAATGCCAAATCAAGTATTAGCTCTACTTTTTCAAGGTGATTTAATGGCGGATTCATAACAAACGAAAACAAGTTCAAATACCCTTGTATCTTATCCCTGTTGAAGCTTGTGTGGGCATAAAGGAAACTCTTCAATAAATAGTGGATTCGGTT
>JADHUD010000137.1 GCA_016784705.1 Spirochaetia bacterium
CAAAAACCAATAAAAACAACGTTTTTATTGGTTCAGCCGTCTGTTAATTCCTCATCGAACGGGGGGCATCTGGAGAGGACTTCACGAAATGCTGTATTTTCCAGGCTTAAAAGCCCGGGATCTTTCGAAAGGATTAAATCTGCAGTTTTCCGTGCCTGAGTAAGCAGTTCGTGATCAAGAACCAGGTCTGCTGCAACCAGTTTCAGAAAACCTGACTGACGGATTCCTGCAATTTCGCCGGGCCCTCTGATACTCAAATCTTTCTCAGCAATAACAAAGCCGTCATTCGACTCCTTCATAACCAGTAACCGGGCTCTTCCTTCAGGACTCAATGCATCTGAATAGATAAGAAAGGCGTAGGATTGTGCAGTGCCGCGTCCAACCCGCCCGCGCAGCTGGTGCAGAGCAGAAAGGCCGAACCGTTCCGCATGCTCAATTATCATGCAGGCTGCATTCGGGACATCGACACCCACCTCAACAACACTGGTTGCAACAAGATAGACCAGCTCACCCCTGCGGAATCTATCCATAATGCTCAGTTTTTCATCCTCGGGTATCCGGGAGTGAATTAATCCCGCTGGGAGACCAGGATAGACTTTTTTTGTCAGATAATCGAACATTGTTTCGGCATCCCGAAGGTCGGAATTGCCTGTATCATCAATACGGGGATAGACAAAATAGGCCTGATGCCCCCGTTCGAATTCAACTTTAACAGCAGCATACACACGCTCCCGGCTCTTTTCCGCTGCCAGATAGGTTTTCACTGGAAGCCTTCCCGGCGGCATAGTATGTATTGAGGATACATCAAGATCTCCAAAAACGGTAAGCGCAAGGGTCCGCGGGATAGGTGTTGCGGTCATCAGCAGAAGATCCGGCATATCGCCTTTGTTAAGCAGGGCTATTCGCTGCAGCACCCCAAACCGATGCTGTTCATCCACAATCACATATCGCAGTCTTTTAAACACTACATCTTTAGAGAATAGGGCATGTGTCCCGATAATGAGGTCAATATCCCCCTCTGCCAGAGCCTTCAGAATAAGTTTTCGCTGTGACTGGGGAACTGACCCGGTCAGGTAGGCTAATCGAATCCCGAGCGGCTCCAGAAAACGTGCGGCATTCTCTGCATGCTGCCGGGCAAGAAGCTCAGTTGGAGCCATAAAAGCAGCCTGTCCGGGAACATCCTGGTCAATTACTTCCAATGCAGATATAAAGGCAGTAAGCGTTTTACCCGAACCAACATCACCCTGAATAAGCCGAGCCATAGGACGGGCGCTGAAAAGATCGGTTTTTATTTCGTTCAGAACGGAAACCTGATCCGCGGTCAGTGTAAAAGGAAGTGAGTCGATCAATTTTCTGGTAAGATGATTTGCTGCTGATATCGAAACTCTATTTTTCCGAGGTGTTTCTGTCTGTCTTCTAAGAGCCCGCCGGCGAACAATCAGCTGCAGAAAGAGCAGTTCCTCATAAGCCAATGTTTTTCTGGCCAGCTCCCGGTCTTCATGACTGTTGGGGAAATGGATAGCGTGTAAAGCTTCATACTTTGTCATAAGCCCCATTGTCCTGCGTAAAGATTCCGGCAGTTCATCCTGGATATGCTTTGCCGAAGTGTTCAGTAATCCGGTAATATCTCTCCGTAAGGTATTCTGGGTTAGACGTCCTGAGAGGGGGTATATGGGAAGAATTGAGCCGAACAATTTGGGTTTCTGGTCAGGAATATACGGTTCCACTTCAAACGAACTGCTTTGCAGTTCATGGTATTTTACAGAGAAATTACCATAGAGATAAAATTTTCTCTCAATCTGCAGAAGATCCTGCAGAAAATTCCTGCCGAAACAGACAAGCGAAGCAGGGCCGCTCTCATCAGCAATAATAACTTTCAGGGTCCTGTTTCTGCCTATACCGATATATTGGTGAGATATCACCTCAACAATAGTGTTTACCGGTTTTCCCGAATACCCATTTCGCAGAGGAACTTTGACTCTTCTGTCCTCATACGACCGCGGCAAATGCAGAAGCAGATCACACCAGGTTTTAATTCCTAACGCGGTATATGCAGCAAAAGTTGATTTCCCGACGCCTTTCAGCTCACTAACCGGTTGCCGTAGTTCCCGCAGGTACATGCCGAGGTTAATCCTGTTAGAAGGCGAGCTGAGCAAGTGCAGTTGTCAACCAGGATACGGCTGCACGGAAAATAATTTGAAGAGCAATAAAAGCAACCACCGAGGAGATCAGCAGAGTTCTTGCCGGAACCTCTTTTCCTTTGAACAGCAGATTGTGAACTCTGTTCTGCATCCCTGAGAGAAGATTATCCAGGATAGCTATATATTGTATGGAATTTGCTGTTCTTCGGTATTCAAGAAGAAGCCGGATTGCAAAAAGGATAATAAACAGAATGATGAAGAAAGAGAGGACAGATCCTGCGGCTTTTACAATTAAAGCAAGGATAATTCCGATAGTTATGCTCCCCTGTGCTCCCCAGACAGCAAAAATATTATTTAAGATACTCAAGACTATCATAGCAAGTATAGGAGAAAAATCAAAAGCACCCCGTTGAAGGCCCGGGAATCTGCTGAACAAATTTAAATAGGGATCAGTTATTTTTGTAATATAGGTGTATAAAGTTCCAAAACGGGATGCACCGATCCCCCCCCAGGAGAGAAAAATACGGATTACAATAATAAAAGAGTAGAGAGAAAGCAGCATGCTGAGAAAGTTTGCTACCGGTTGCATAAAATGCTCCTTAGCTGAAACTATAGCTACCTACAGTTTCTGTATAACGTTATGGTTATGAATACCAGACATCCCTGACCAATGGGCTGTCCTTTATAATATCGATAAACTTTTCGGAAAATGCAACCCGAAGTTGATCAGAAACCTGAATTATTGTCTCCTGATCACTATCTTCATCATGAATATGAATAAACACTGAGCAGGATCCCGGGTTATCCAGCAGCATATCCCTGATCTGATTTAGATTATCACTTATTGACAATTGTTTTGCAATACGGATATTGATCCTTGAAATGCCTTGGGCACTCAATTTTTCCGGTGCAACTACTGTTTCAACAATAAATTTAGGATCCTCAGGTTTTGTAAGATCTATTTTCCCGGTAAATCCGAGAATTTTATCTTTATCTACAAGCTGCCGGTACTCTGCCCAGACTTTTGGGAAGATAACAAGCTCTATCGATCCTGAAAAATCTTCTATGGTAACAAATGCCATGGGAGCGCCTTTTCGGGTGACAATACTGCGTTTATTTGTAACAATCCCCATGAGATTGCTTATACGGTTGTTTGTCAGCCGGTCAGGCCGGGACAGATCAATTCGGACACAACGTTTCCATATATCACGGTATTCATCCAAAGGATGGCCGGAAAAGTAGAACCCGAGCAGTTCGCGTTCAAACTCAAGCCGCTCTGAACTGGATATTTCATCGACCAGCTGCATTTCGAAATTACCCAGGGATTCTTCCTCATGCGTATCAAAAAGAGAAGTCTGTCCGAACTGCTCCGCCTCTTTCCCCCGGGCAACATAATCAGTAACACTTTCCAGATTAAGCAGAAGAGTAGCCCGGTTGTCTCCAAGCGAATCAAAGGCGCCCGCTTTAATCAGAGATTCAAGTGTTTTACGGTTTGTCTGTTTCAGGTCTACTCTGTTAAGAAAATCAATGAATGAAGTATAAGGGCCATTTTCCTCCCGTTCACTGATGATGTGGCCGACAGCACCGGAGCCGACATTTTTAATCCCGATAAGACCATACACAATTTTATTTTCTACTGCATTAAAGACTCCGTCAGAGAGATTTATGTTTGGAGGAAGTATCTCAATACCCATTGCAGTAACTTCATTTATGTAATGGGTAAGTTTTTCAGTATTGTTAATTTCATTTGTAAGTGTCGCCGCCATAAATTCGACCGAATAATTGGCTTTCAGGTAGGCGGTTTGATAGGCAATGACGGAGTAGGCTGCGGCATGAGATTTATTGAAACCATAACCGGCAAATGGTTCGAGCATTTCAAATATTTCAAGGGCAAAATTCTGGCTGTACCCCTTTTTCAGTGCACCTTCAATAAACTCAACCTTAAGCTTATCCATCTCTTTTAATTTTTTCTTTCCCATTGCCCGCCGCATGATATCTGCTTTACCCAGTGAAAATCCGCCTATGATCTGACCGACTTTCATAACCTGTTCCTGATAGACAATAACCCCATAGGTTGATTTCAGGGTCTCCTCCAAATCTGGATGGGGGTATTTAATGGTACTTTTGCCATTTTTACTATCTACAAACTGGGGGATGTTTGCCATTGGCCCCGGTCTGTAGAGTGCATTCAGGGCTATCAGGTCCTCGATTGAGTTGGGTTTTGCATTTTTAAGGATTCCCTGCATTCCTGAACTTTCAAACTGGAAAATGCTCGAGCTTTTCCCCTCACAAAGCAGGTTGAATGTGGCAGGATCGTCCTCCGGGATTGTATTGATGTCTAAATCAATACCGCGCTTCTTAAGAAGTTCTATGGTATTCTTTATCTGTGTGAGTGTTTTGAGTCCGAGAAAATCCATTTTCACCAGGCCGCAGTCTTCCAGCAGTTCCATAGTGTATTGTGTGGAGATTGCTCCGGTTTTTGGCTCGCGATAGAGCGGAACATAGTCAGTCAGTGTATCGTGCCCGATAACTATTCCGGCAGCATGCGTTGAGCAGTGTCTGTTCAGCCCCTCGAGCCGCCGGCTGACATCAAATAATTCGGCATATATTCCCCCTTTTTTTTCCAGCTCAACAAGCTGCGGTTCCTGAGAAAAGGCTTTTTCCAGAGTCATTTTAGGGTCATTGGGTATCATTTTCGATATAAGATCGGATTCTGCAAAGGGTATATCCAGAACTCTGGCAACATCTTTCACCACTGCTTTAGCTTTCAGTGTCCCAAAGGTAATAATTTGTCCAACCCGATCTTTTCCATATTTTTCAGTGACATAATCAATAACCTCCTGCCGCCGGACAAAACAGAAGTCAATATCAAAATCAGGCATGCTGACTCTGTCCGGATTGAGGAAACGCTCAAACAGCAGATCGTATTTCAACGGGTCAATATCCGTAATAGTTAGTCCGTAAGCAACAATCGATCCTGCTCCTGAACCGCGTCCCGGTCCTACCGGGATATCATGAAGTTTAGCCCAGTGGATAAAATCCCACACTATGAGAAAATATCCGGTAAATCCCATCTCTATGATTACATTCAGCTCAAATTCAGCTCTTTCCCTGATTTCGTCGGTTACCTCAGGGTATCTCGTCCTGAGTCCTTCCAGGGTCAGATGCCTCAGGTAGGTATCAGGCGAATCAAAACCATCCGGAATAACATATTTGGGCAGGAGCGGACCGGGAAGATCAATCTTTATATTGCACATCTCTGCAATCCGCAGGGTATTTGCTATGGCTTCAGGAGCATACGGGAAAAGCTCTGCCATGGCATCACCGCTTTTCATATAAAACTGATCTGTTTTAAACTGCATTCGTCCGGGATCATTTTTTTTTCTATTTGTGCCGATGCAGATAAGGATATCCTGGGCATTGGCATCTTCCTGCTCAAGGTAGTGAATATCATTTGTTGCGGTCAGGGGGATCCCGGTCTCTCGTGATAGTTTGAGCAGCTGCGGGTTCACGGTTTTTTGCTCCTGAATTCCATGATCCTGCAATTCGAGAAAATAATTTCCTTCCCCGAACAGGTTTTGATAGAAATAAGCCCGCTCTCTTGCTTTCTCATAATTATTTGCAAGCAGCAGATGTGGAATTTCTCCGCCAAGACACGCAGACAGTCCGATAAGATTAGCGCTGTACTGCTCCAGAACTTCAAAATCTATTCTGGGTTTATAATAAAATCCCTCAGTGTAGGCTATAGAACTCAGTACAAGAAGATTTTTATATCCTTCATAATTTTTGGCCAGCAGAATAAGGTGATGATACCGATTCCCTTCTTCACTGCCGCTTTTAATGTTCCGTGAGGAAGGAGCAACATAGAATTCACACCCAATTATTGGGTTTATCTCCCGTTTAATGCATTCCTGGTAGAATTTCAGGGCTCCGAACATATTTCCATGATCAGTAATTGCCAGATGCTTCATTCCCATCTCTTTTGCTTTTCTTACCATTTTCGGGATGGAAGCAGCTCCGTCAAGAAGAGAATAGTCGGTGTGATTATGTAAGTGAACAAAGTCTGTCATGCTGTCCTCGTAGTCTGAATAATTTTGAAAGAGTCTCAATCTGCTGTCTGTGCAGCCGAGTTTGCAACTGGTAATAATTGACCGGAATGCACCTGCTTAAACTATACCCTGTTCGGGATGTGCTGTAAATACGGTCATCGATTATACCGGGAAATCGGGATCTTTTACACCAATTGAGGAATTACCTATAGTGGTGTATTATGTAAACAGTGTATTATGAATGTGTATTGAACCAATTTCAAAATGCTTCGCATATTTGGAAATTGGCTTTTGAAGTTTGAGGATTTTGCGGTGTTGTAACCTACTGTTCTGAAAGGAATTAAAAAGGGTCAAAATAAAGTCTACCCCAGAAGAATGCACATACAAGTGCATTCAAGCCCCAAAATAAGAGAAATATCCAGTATCCACCCCATAAAA
>JADHUD010000138.1 GCA_016784705.1 Spirochaetia bacterium
CCCGATTTCTACCGGGGAGCTGAATTGTTTGTTCTACCCTCTTATTTTGAGGGTTTTGGACTTCCTGTGCTTGAATCTATGGCGTGCGGAACCCCCGTGATTACCTCTACTGCAGCCTCATTACCCGAAGTCAGCGGCCCGCACACTCCGCATTTTGATCCTGCCGATAGTGAGGCAATGAAAATTTCGATGCTGCAGGCTATTGGAAATGAAGGCAATCGGGAAGCATTGTCATCTGCCGGACTGCAATGGGCTGCCGGTTTTTCCTGGGAGAAAACAGCAGAGGAGACCCTGAAAATTTTCAGAAAAAGCTGTTGAATCTGTGAAAAAGCTGTGAAAAGGCTGCAAAGGAAAAGACTATGGAGAAATATATAATTCTTGTATCAGGACCGCTTGCTGCAAGTAACAAAAATTTTGCAGAAAAAATTGTTACCGGCCTTATGGATGAATCAGCCAATTTTGCTGCCGGTGCTGCAAAAGAACCTTTTCATATCCAGGAACCCGCTGATGCTGAAACCGTTCTAGCTGCAATAGAAAACACGGCCCAAAATTATTATGTCGTTTATGGAAACAACCTTCTCGTACTTGATAATCTTAGAAATTCTGCTTCATTATGCCTCTATGTGAAGGCAAGCGAGCTGGATATCACCATAGATTTACTCAAAAGGTATGGAAATACAGAGTCTGCGGCAGATCCGGAACCAAAGCAATCCGCTTCAGCAGCAAAGAAAACCTATACCCGCACATTATCAGAAGATATCAACCAGATAATAAACAGGCAAAAAACCAGTACCGCTGAATCTATCCGGCAGGAAATGACATACGCAGACATAGTTATCCAGGAGGATGAAACTATCGATGAAGCCGTGCCCGGGATTATCCGCTATCTTCTCCGTACCGATCCCAGCCATGCAAAACAGAGACTCTCTGAAAGCAAGCGTCAAAATAGAATCGATCAGATGCTTCAGCAATATCAGAGCAAAGGGCGTAAGTTTCGAAAAGAGAGAGTAAAAAGAACCTTATGGTTGATGGTCATCAAAGCCACACTGCTGTTTAAACGTCTAGTGGATATCCTTGCGACAATTATTGCATTACTCCTGCTCTCCCCACTTTTTCTGGCAGTCTCTCTGTTAATCAAATTCACAGACGGAGGACCTGTTTTTTATGTGCAAACAAGGATTGGAAAACATGGAAAGCACTTTCCCTTTCCAAAATTCAGATCCATGGTGTTAAATGCTGATAAAATGAAAGATGATCTCTTAAAACAGGCCGATCGTATTGGTGATATCACCTTCAAAATGAAACGTGACCCGCGTGTCACCCGAATCGGCCGCTTCATTCGCCGATTCAGTATCGATGAGCTCCCGCAGCTTTGGTGTGTGCTCAAGGGCGACATGTCATTAGTCGGTCCCCGCCCGCCAGTCCCGCGCGAAGTTGCCCTTTACACACAGGAAGACCGCAGACGGCTTGAAGTTACACCCGGCCTTACCGGTATCTGGCAGGTCAGCGGCAGAGCTGAGATTGAATTCAAACAGCAGGTAGAACTGGATGTGCTCTATATTGAAAGTCATGGTTTCTGGCTCGATATTTTATTGATGCTGAAAACTATTCCGGCAGTATTTACCGGTAAAGGAGCTTATTAATAGTATGAGTGCTCGAGATACTTCTTCAGCAGACATGAAAAATGGTGAACAGAAAATTTTCCGTTTAATGGATATTCCAATCAGCAATATAACCATGCTGCAAGCTGTTGATATGATTCAATCAGGCATCCAATCCTATACAACTCAACGTGGTGCGCAGGAATTTGCATTCATCAATGCCCACTGTGTAAACGTTGCTGCCAAAAATCCTGACTACCTGCAAATTCTCAGGAATTCACATGCCGTATTCCCTGATGGTTCCGGAATAAAAAAAGCTGCCGGAATGCTGGGTTGTACTCTTGCCGATAATGTGAACGGAACAGATATGTTCCCGCTCCTCTGCCGGAATTTTGCCAAAACCGGTAAAAAAATGTTTTTGCTGGGAGCCGGACCGGGAATAGCCGAAAAAACTGCTGTCTGGGCTGATAATGCAGCCAAGGCATCAGTAATTGCCGGATACCATGATGGATTTTTTTCAGAGGATAATCTCCGGGAAGTTCTCTCCCTCATTAATTCCGCTGCCCCGGATTTACTCCTGGTAGCAATGGGAGTTCCTCGGCAGGAGTTGTGGATTCATAAAAACCTCTCCTCACTAAAAGTTCCTGTTTGCATGGGCGTCGGCGGTCTGTTTGATTTTTATTCCGGAAGAATAAAAAGAGCTCCGCTGATCTTCAGACGTATGGGGATCGAATGGGTTTGGCGTCTGCTTATGGAACCCGGAAGGATGTGGAAGCGGTATATAATTGGAAACATCACCTTTATGTTTCGGATTATGCGGATTAGAAAAAATATTAAAAAGGATTTCTCATGAAAGCAGTTTGTGATTTCAGTGACATTCCCGCCCTTCATTCTCAGGGAGACCCCTTTGGAGTTCCTTCCTTGTTTCTTCCCATTATGAGGAAGGCATTTGTTCAGCACCTTTTAGAATATATTGAACGGCTGGGTTTTGATACTATTGAGGTATATCTATCCAGTTATGCTGATGAAATAGAACAATTTATCGGTGACGGTGAGCGCTGGGGGGTATCGATCTCCTATCAGCTCGTGAAGAGAAACGTTTCCGTAAAGAATCGTCTGAAAAACTCAAAGTTCCTCTCTGAAGACGAGTTCTTTCTCTACTGTACAACTCAAAGTCTACCCCTTATCACTAAAGATATTTTAGCAGATAAGCCTCTGGCCTTCTGGTCGAATAATTCTGATACCCAGGATACGGGCTGGCGGTGGGGAACACTGGAAACCCTGAACGATGAGACCCAAAATACCAGCATAAAAATAGATTCAATACATATCAGCAATGGTGAATCCTATCTGGAGTCACTGAGAAAGATGTTTTCTCTGAAGGGAAAAAATTTGATTGTTTTCGGGAAAGAGGTACGTGACGGCATATGGTTAGGACCTGGCAGTAAAATTCCCGCTACGTGTACCCTTGTTCCTCCGGTGTTTATCAGCAGTCAGGTAAGTATTGGAGCAGGAACTATTATCGGCCCTAATGTTGAACTTGGTAAGGGTTCGATAATAGATTCTGAGAGTTATGTGACCAACTCTTCAATTCTGACCGGTAGTTATGTCGGAAAAAACCTGGATGTTAAAAAATGTATTGTACATCAAAATCAAATATTGAATGTGGATTTATCTACTGTATACACTGCTGCAGATGACATTTTCCTCTCACCGATTGAATTTGTCGATACCGTTCATGAAAAATCTCCCACCCCTCTGCTTTCAAGAGCCCTGGCGCTGCTGCTGGGAATTCTGTTCATCCCCATACAACTCATCATAGTAATAATCAACCGATTATTTCTCAAACAGCATATAAAAAAAATAACAGTTGTTCCTATCCCGCAAAAAAGGGAACCATCACAATTAAAATCGGTAAAAACACGCAATATATATATATTGCGTTCACGTAAAGGAGCAAAAGGTAGTATCTATGCTCACCTTATCTGGCATCTTATCCCGGAAATCTGGTCAATTGCCGCCGGCAGAAGAAGGTTTTTCGGTCTTCCACTCAAAACTGAAGAGGAATTTAACCGCATATCAAAAGATTGGCAGGGAATCTATCTTCGCTCAAAACCAGGAATAATCTCAGAAGCTGATATTCTGTATCGGGAGTATCCTGATGAAGATATGCTTTTTGCAACAGAAATGTTCTACGGGGTGAACGATTCTCCCCGGTACAACTTCACACTGCTTCTTCGTTATATCAGAGCACTCTTTCGCGGACGCATCGGCTGACGCCTCAGCTGAAGTGTTCGCTGATGTATTGCTGAAAACTGCTGCACTTTTGTAAAAACAGCAGTTTCCTTTAATTGTATTGGTTCCAGAGAGTCAGGAAATCTTCTGCTCTCTTGTACCAGGCTCGCTTTTCAGGTTTAATCGAATCAAGCAGCTCAGCAAGTTCCCGATACAGCTGCTCCCTTGGATATCGGAACGATAACCGGCCGCGCTTGCCATTCTTGATAAGATTCCGGATCAGTAACCGCCCTTTATGCTGATCCGGCTCTCTGATAAATGAATCCGCAGCATAGGAAGCAGCAGATTCCCAGTTTTTGCCGGTTCGGACAGATTCCATCAAAAGCAGCAGTACAACCCAAAGTCCGGCTGCATGCACCAGTGTATTCATATCCGGCTGTTCTGTTGTTAAATCCGGTGCATCGGGGCGGTGCTTGAAGATGACAGCCTTTTCAAAAAGCCGCAGAACTTCCTGTTTTATCACATCGTCGATTCCAATGGACATGGTTCGTAAAGCCGCAGCCTTTTCCTGCATTGGAACCGGGTAGTTCTCATAAGCGATCAAAAGACTGTCTCCAAACGCAAGAGTGCATTTGTGATAGTTCCTTCGTATAAAATCGCTATCCGGTAATTGATGTGCAGTATCCTTGTCAAGTTCATACGCCTGAATGACAGCCTGCAAAAGACCTGAGCCCCTATTCAGCATTAATCTGAGAGCCTCGCCTTTCGGCAGTGGTTTTCCCAGCCAGTCCGGGATATTAGCGGTAATTATATCCTTATCACCGGCTAATACCTTATGCCCGGCGGCCAGATCCTGCCACATAAGCTGATGCGGTAACGTCCGCAGTTCTTTCAGAGAAAGAGGTCTTCCGATGTCCACATCAATTCCCAGAATCTCTTCATATCGATGTGCTATATGCTTGATTTCATCGGAAAGCTCCAGAGCGTCAGCGGTAATCATAAAAAGATCCAGGTCATTATATAATGCTTCTTTACCCTCTTTAATCACACAGGCGCCCTCTCCTCTTCCGTATCCTCCCCCCAGAACAAGAGCTTTAAAGGGCACCCCTACAGCCGTACGTATCTCTTCTGCAAAAGTATCCAGTACTATTCCTACTCTCTTATTAAAGGCAGCTGATCCTTCATGGGTAAATGTTTCCATTATTTTTTCCTGTTCCTGATTCCTTCCTTAAAACCCTTACGTCTGCCTGTCATCTGTGCAAATCGGAATCCGGGAGAAGAAAACAGCATCCTCATACTCTTGTGTGTAACCGCATAGAACACATCACTCTTAATCTGGCGTAAAAAAGGCAGCAGCGAATAGCGTAAAAAGGTACGTTCCCACCGGGACCAGGAAAAGATCTCCGCTTCAGCCTTCCCTTCACCTCTGTGTCTTTTTGCAAATTGCTTTCGGGTATAATTATGGGAGTGATACACCTGGGAAAACTCCTGATACTGCACTGTCCATCCCTTTTGCCGAATACGCCAGGTCCAATCTATATCCTCAGAGTACTGCAGCGTTTCACTGAACTGCAGTTCTTCCCAAACACTTCTTCTTATTGCTGAAGATGCCATGGAAAAGCAGTGTTTCCAGTATTTTTGCCTGGCCCCATCTCCGAAGGTCTCCTCCGTATCTTTAAAGAACAGCGGCATGCAATCCGGACGGGGCAGCTGTCTGCCAAATACCGCTCCAACTTTCGTATCAGTAAAGCCCTTTAGAAGATTTTCCAGCCAATATGAATCTACCGGTTGACAATCAGAATTCAAAAACACCACAAAGGGAGCCCTCGGATCCACGCTCTGCATAGCCTCATTAAGAACTTTTCCCGGGATATATGTTCCGGCAGGTACCTGATAGACCCTCTGCGCATACTGTTCAAGCAGCTCTCTTGTACCATCCTGTGACTCGTTATCAAAGGCTATGAGTTCATAAGGAGTATTCTGCAAGCGGATCATTTCAAGAGTCTTTCTGATGAGAGGCATATCATTCTTTGCCCGCATTACTATAGGGATCGGGACATGCCGGCCGGGGGCAATGTGTTTCTTTCTATCAACCTCTACAGGTTCTACAACCTCTACAGGCTCTACGGGCTCTACGGGCTCTACAGACTCTACGGGCTCTACAGACAACGGTCAATCTCCTGCTTCATGAGATAATAGAGATCATCCAACCGTTCAGGGAGCTTGTCTAAATCTATATTCGTACTGAATGATGCGGTTGAATCGCAATCTTCAGGAGCATATCCGTGCATTCCGGCCAGAGGTCTCTCTCCCATATGGCTGGGAATCAGAAGTACTCCTGGGTTTAACAGAAAAAAGAGATCACCGTACCGTTTATCAGGAAAATCAACTCCCCAGGTATGGAGCTGCTCTTCTGTCAGCACCGCACCCTCTGAAACACCTGCCAGAACAGCTCTAATTTTCTGCTCTGTTTCTTCCTTGCTGCGCAGAAACCAGAATCTGGCCATGGTAGAGTCGTACACTGCAGCGTAATCTTTACCAAAAACCAATCCCGAATTCCGGATAACGGACATCAGATCACACGTATCGAGTATATTTGTCATTCCATGATCAGAGAAAAGAAAAATCCGCACCTCATCATAATATTCTGCGGCTGTAGCCAGCAATTTTTGCAATTGCTGTTCATACCAGGCCATTTTCTTTGATACTTCAGTATGCGTTTTTCCATATTGATG
>JADHUD010000139.1 GCA_016784705.1 Spirochaetia bacterium
CAAATTCATCAAGATCAACTAAATCTGAGAAAGATCCCTCCTGCTCATCTTCAACCATCTCTATTGTAACAGTGCTTTCATCTGAATTCTGAATTTCTTCAAAAAATAAAATTCTACTGCAGTATGGACAAAACATAAAATCTTTACCAAGACGCACATCATTTACAAATTGGGTAGGAAGCTGCATGTGACAGCCGGTACAAACATAATCATGAATGGGAACTATTCCAACACCTGCTTTACTTTTAATAATTCGTTCAAATTTAAAAAGAACTTCCTGATCAATATTTGGAATTAGATCGCTTTCCTGTTTCTCCAGGGAATCAAGGTCATCTCTCTTTTCAGAAAGAATTTGTTCCATTTTTTCCTGTTCAGTGGAAACTTCTTCTTCCTGAAGTTCCATTAGCTCCTCATGTTCTTCAAGCTGGAATTTAAGGTCATCAAGAGTCTTCTCTTTATGAAGAATTGCTTTACGCAGCTGCTGTTCTTTCTCAGCGGCATCGTTAATTTCTTTATCAAGAGCTTCATATTCACGTTGTGTAGTTATTAAATCCATTTGCTTTTCATAATTCTCACGAACATGTTCTGCTTCATCCAGTCTGATTCTCAGGCTTTTCAATTCATCATTAGTACGTTTCAGACGCTCATTCTTTTCAAGATAGTTTTTCTTTCCGCGATTTAATAGTTCAATTTTAGTTTCAAGTGTTTTTGGAATTTCGTGAATCTCATCCTGAACCATATACTTTTGCGATAAAACTACCTGAAGTGTTTTCAGTTTCTCAAATATTTCCTGCATATACATTCTCCTGATTATACATAATCCTTTAATCTTCTGCTTCTTTTTGGATGTCGCAGTCTGCGAAGTGCCTTCGCCTCAATTTGTCTTATTCGTTCACGAGTGACTTCAAAGTATAATCCAACTTCCTCTAAAGTCAATGAATAACCATCTTCAAGTCCGAATCTCATTTTCAGAACTTCCTGTTCCCGCGGCGGGAGTGTTTTAAGCACATCCTGTAATTGTTCCTGCAATAGTTTGAATGCTGTCTGGGTTGCAGGATTCTCAACATCTTTATCTTCAATAAAGTCACCAAGCAGAGAATCCTCTTCCTCACCTATTGGTGTTTCAAGTGATATAGGTTCTCGTGCAACATTTTTTACCGCTTTAACTCTTTGTGGTGTCCATCCAAGTCTTTCTGCTATCTCTTCATCAGTTGGTTCCCTTCCGTACACCTGCATGAGTTGTCTTGATTCCCGCACAACTTTATTAATTTGTTCTATCATATGAACTGGAACACGAATTGTTCTGGCTTGATCCGATATAGACCTAGTTATAGCCTGTCTGATCCACCAGGTAGCATAGGTTGAGAACTTATATCCTTTACGATATTCAAATTTCTCTACAGCTTTAATTAAACCAATATTTCCTTCCTGCACAAGATCAAAAAAATGCAGACCACGATTAGTATACTTTTTTGCAATACTCACAACAAGGCGTAAATTCGCTTGTATTAGCCGATCTTTTGCACTCTTCATCATGAGCTTTCCACGCTCAATCTCTTCAGAATGTATTATTACATTCTCAATAGTATCCTCAAATTCATACTCTATGGCTTTCAGTTTTTTTTCTGTTAATTGAATTTGTCTGATTTTATCTTTAATAATATCTGTAGACAACTGCAGATTTTCCTCTATTTTACTCCTTTGGGTGGGTACAGCCAGAGAACGCCCCATTTGACGAAGTTCTTTAGCGGATGATACGCCAAGCCTTGCTTCAATGCTGTCTCTTTCATTTTGCAGTTTATAAATATCTCTTTCCGCACTTAGGAATTTTTCGGTAAAATCAAGTATTTCATCCTGTTGAAGATCAATTTTACTTAATTTCTTCATTAAGCCCTTTTTCTTTTTCAAGAGATTATCATCTGTTATTATATTCCCACCAGAAGAAATTACTTTATTTTTTTGTTCAACGTAGGCTTTAAGCAGAGATTGAGAATCTCGTAATTGTTCACGATAAGATTGATTCAACCTCTTCTGCTCAGTAAAAAATTCAGTCAACTCTTTTTTTGTAAGATCCATCTCTTTCTTATCAAATTTATGAGAAAGTTTTTGGAGAATATTATACATTCCCGTAATCATGATGCCGGAATCTTTTGTAACATGCTTGATTATATTTTCACCGTTTTCCATTTTCTTGGACAGTTCAACTTCCTGTTCGGCGGTGAGAAGTGATTCTTTACCAATTTCACGGAGATACAATCTGATCGGATCATCAATTGAAGCTTCTTTATCATTATAGAGAACTTTTTTATCACGCGAGGAACTTCTTGATTTTGTTACAGTGACTTCATCATCGTCATCCTCATCTTCATCATCACTTTCAACAATTAAAGTATCAGTAATATCTGCATCCTCATCCAAGTCATCATCAATTGATACAACAAATGTTTCGTCTATAGGTTCATCATCTATTTCAATCTCAGGTTCAGCATTTTTCAATTTTTCTTTATGATCATCTTCAACAGTGATATTCAGATCCTCTAAATAGGTGATTACTTCATCTATTTTCTCTGAATCAGTTATTGAATCTGGTAACAGATCGTTGAGTTCATCATACGAAATAGATTTACTAGTACCTATTTGTTTCAATAAATCAGCAATTGCCGGATCTTTGTTTATTTCTAACATTATGACTTCCTCAAATTCTTAATTTCTTCATCAATGAATTTTTTTTCAAATAAAAGCTTACTTAAATCAATTTCATTAATACCCTGCACTGAAGCAGCTTTTATCTGCTGCACAATTTTTTTTTGTTTAGAAAATAATGATCGAAGCTTAATTTTCTTAACAGCTTCATTTATAATATTTTCCGCCTCTTCAATAAATTCATTTTGCCCAAAACTCATTATTACCATTTGCCTGATTGTATTATCCTCGATTCTTTCAAGCAGATATTCAAAAGATGTCTCTCCTTCTCTTAAAGATTCTTCCAAAGCTGTATAAATTTCTGCCGCTTCAGGATCTATAATTTTCTGAATAGATACTGACTTTCTTACTCTCTGAAAATATTGACGATTATTCACCAAAGTCAACATAAGAAACATATCAGCCGATAAAGTAGCTGCATGTATTAAAGCTGAATTTTCACCCTGATTCTGGTAGTTGCCACGCGTATGGGATGTTCTTGCTTCAGACGCATGAAAACGCCCCTGATGATCTCTTTTAATTGATTCCGATGATAATCTGCTAGAACCCTGAAGTTCCCTTTGTATCACCATTTCATCAATATCAATTACATCAGCGAGCAGTTTCAAATAACTATGCTTTTTTATTTCTGATTCAATTATTTCTATATAAGGTTTAACCTCTTTAAAAACTGATAATTTACCCTCAGGTAATGTGATATCATATTTGTTTAACGCACTTTTTACAAGATAATCAAAGCCGTTTATTCTGTTTTTACATATATCATTTAAATGTGTTTCGGAATTTTTCTGTAAAAGATCAGCAGGATCACTTTTTTCTTCAGCTTCAACAACTTGACTGGTTATACCAGCTCTTTCTAAAACCAAAATTGATTTCCTGGTTGCTTCCCGTCCGGCAGAATCCTGATCAAAGAATAGTACACATGTATCAGCATAACGTCTGATAATGTTCGCTTGTTCATCTGTAAATGCTGTACCCAGTGGTGCTGTTGCATTCCTGACACCGCTTTGAAATAATGCTACAACATCAAAATAACCCTCACATATTATAGTTTCATGTAGGGTTTTTATATGACTAAGCCCCTGAAACAAACCAAAAAGTTGTTCCCTTTTTCTAAAAATAGGGGTTTCTGGAGTATTAAGATATTTTGCCTTTTGATTCTTATCGAGAGTTCTCCCCCCAAAAGCTACTACCATGCCTTTATTGTTCATAATTGGGAATATTATTCTTTGCATAAATAAAGGATATGTAGGATTATTTCTGGAAAATATACCTGACTTACTGAGAAGTTTTTCTGAATAATTTTTTGATCGCAAAAATAAGTATAACCAATCCGGTGATGCTGGTGCATAACCAATTTTAAATGTATCAATCATTTCATCAGATATTCTTCGATTTTTCAAATATTCTCTAGCTTCTTTGGCTTCATCTTTATTTGTAAGAATATAATGAAAACTCTCACTTAATTTACTATATAGTTCATAAAGAACGTCCCTCTCGTCTCTTTTTATAATGTCCTCTTGAGATTCCTGTTTTATGTGCACACCGGATTTTTCAGAAAGGACCTGTGCTGCTTCAACGAAACTCAAATTATCAATTTCCATAAGAAAATTAAATACTGATCCGCCTTTTCCGCAGCCAAAACAATGAAAAAAACCTTTCTCTTCATTAACCGTAAAAGAAGGTGTTTTTTCATTATGAAAAGGGCAGATACCCCAGAGCCGTCCACCTTTAGGTACAAGTGTGACGTACTGTGATATTACATCCGAGATTGATATTTTTGAACGAATTTCCTCAATAATATATTCTGGTATTTTTGCCATGTCAGAACTGTATCGGGTTCTCCCTCCTGCGCAGATATATCCATTGCTCAATTTCATCGGCAGAATATAATTTACCCTGACCAATGCCGGGACAGCTTTTGCCTTCTTCAATCCAGATATCTCTATCATCCATTAAAGATGCCCAAAAAGGATAGCTTCTGCATTGCAGCGGCCTTGCAGCATATACCTGACATCCATTATTGCTAAGTAAAATACAATCATTACTCATATTTTCCTTAAGGCTGAGCATTTTAAAGTTTCCCATTTCTACAACCCTGCAATATGTTTCAATTAAAGCTGTTCTGCTCAGAGAAAAATATGTTTGTAAATTTTGTAAATCGTTATTAGATAAAAAAACATAGCCGGGTTCTTCACGACAGCAATAACCGCACTCTTTACAGGAGAATTTTAAACCATTTTGATAAAATTTTGACATTTACAAAGTACCCTTTACAGATCAAGGCAAAGAAAAGAAAAAAAAAGCCTCTCAAGAGAGGCCTTAATTTGGGGAGAGAAGGATTCGAACCTTCGAAGGATAACCAACAGATTTACAGTCTGCCCCCTTTGGCCGCTCGGGAACCTCCCCATTTTACTGATACGGAACGTAACAGATTTTAATTCTTCTGTCAAGAGAGCCACCTGTCAGATTCGAACTGACGACCCCGAGATTACAAGTCACGTGCTCTGGCCAGCTGAGCTAAGGTGGCTTAATAAATGCTTAGCTAATGTACTGTAAATGGTGATATGTGTCAAGTAAGATTGAAAAAATATAGAAACTGAGAACATCATAGAAATTATTTACTTTAATAAATCTGGAGTCAAACTAAATCAGGGCGAAGTATTTCTGCACCATGTATGTAGCAATGGTTCATGGATATACTTTTCTGAACATTTACATGCAGGAGAAAACGTACTACCATCGGCATTGAATTTTCACATTCACACTCTTGAACACAAAATAAGGGTATTTCAAATGAGGGAATAGATTTTCTAAGAAGCGAAGCAGAATTTGCTGAACGAAGATCCTCAGTTTGACTGATAATTAAACTTACAACATCTTGGTCCATGAAACTATTTTGCTTTTTGATTTCCTTAAATAAAGAGACAACGCCAAATTGAATATCTTCTAAGGTGTCAGATTTTATTTTCACAGCACCACGAACAGCAGATACTTTTCCCATGATTCAAGCCGCCTTATTATTTTTTTTAATTGAAGTTCTTTTAAATTATGAATTTAGAAAGAAGCTCAACATTTTATGATTTATATGAATTTACATAATTACTATTAATACAAAATTTACGAAATTTCTCTAAAAATACCATTTATAGAGCCGAAATTACTGCTAAAAAATAGCATATAAAAGATATTATACCAATTCCTATAAGGGTAAAAATAACATCATACACGAGAAATCTTTTCATTCTAACAGAATCAAAGATGGAAACAAAAAAGTGAATTGTTCCAAGTACTATATATGCTGCTCCGGAATAGAGCGCAGCATAAAACAAAAAATTTATATATTTATCTAGAGTTTTCATATATTGTGCGCCAAGATACGATAACAGAAAAAAAATAACTGTAAAAAAAAGATAACCGCTAATAATTCTAAGATATTTAGATAATCTAATTGTATTTCTCATGCCCTATTCTATCAATAAATATATAGTTATGAAAGAATAAATCTATTGATGCTTAAGCCAATTTATTAAATTATTAATTACAAAAGAAACTTGTTTGTAATTACTTTTTCTTACTGATATAATTATTTTACTTGCTAATTGGCAGTTTTTTGAAATATACTAGGAAATATTATGAAAAAATTAATTATTATTTTATCGATTCTACTAATAATTTCGGCAGTAATATTTTACTTCGGCTGGATACAGCTAAAACTTGAAAAAGATACGTATGGGGTGATTTTCACTAAAACCGGCGGGTATCATGATAAAGTACTTGTTTCGGGACAATTTGCATGGTCTGCAGCGGCACTTATACCCAAAAATGTAGAATTAACGTTAATTCCTTCAG
>JADHUD010000002.1 GCA_016784705.1 Spirochaetia bacterium
ATGACGCTTCATCAGAGGCAAGGAAAATCACCGGCCCGGCAATCTCATGCTGCTGCCCTATTCGACCCAACATGCTTTTCCGGCTGAGATTATCGATGAACTCCGAATTTCCCGAGTGGGAAGCATTCCAGGGAAACGCTCCCGGGGCAATTGCATTAACTCTAATACCTCTTTTACCGCAAAATGCAGCAAAATATTTTGTTAACTGATTTATTGCCGCTTTTCCAGCCCCATATTCTATGGGATTAGGGGTTAAACCTTCCGGATAATCATGATAATTGGGCGGAATAATTCCATACATTGATGAAAACAGAACAACAGAACCGCCATCGGATATATGAGGAAGAGCATGTTTAAGAAATGAAAATGTTGCGGTTATATTGATCTCATTTACTTTATTGAACTCAACTTCCGTTATCTCCGGAAAAGGTTTCCCTATGGCTGCAAAAGTTGCGTTAATAATAATGTCAACTTTTTTACCTTGCTCTGAAACCTGTTTGAAAAAATCAATAATCTGTTCAGGGTCTGAGATATCAAGTGAATATGTTTCAACCTGATCCTTTGAATACTCCTGTTCCAAAGATTGTGCCAGAGCTTCAAGCCGCTCCGTATTTAAATCACATATAATTACCTGAGCCTGCTGTGATAGAAGCCCTCTACAAATTGCACTTCCAAGATATCCTGCGCCGCCCACAATGCAGGCTGTTTTTCCCGCTAAGCTGAACATATTAAAAACGCTCCCTTCAGTTAATCGTTCATAATGTTATAACCATTATTGATTTTAGAGGTCAAACTCATTTACGTCAAGTGAAAAATTTATGTGTTGAGCTTTCAAAATTAAAAAACAAATTATCTTAATCATAATAGTCAGAAGTTTTTGATTGATTTTAAATTAGAAAAATCGGCTCAAGTATTATTACTTCGGCTTCCTACACAGGAAGCTTAGCCACAATTTTTACGACAGAAACAGGGGTATCCAAGCTGATACAAGGCATGTGGGCATCCTGGGGATACAATACCATGAACATACCTTCACCCATCTCCAAAAAATCACCATCCCCCTGTAAAAAAGCAGCATCTGTCTCTTCACTATACTTTACGGATTCCTGAAGTCTGGAAATTTCCTTATACCCAATCAGCTCAATGCCGGAAAGAACATATTGTAAATCAATATACTTCCGATGAGCTTCCCACACTCCTTCAGACCTATCCTTTGTTTCATATTTTTGTATCATGAAAAAGGCCTTTGAATCGGGAATATCATAACGGCCGGCTTTCGCTGTAAGAGGATCAACGGCTGCTATTTTCTGAAGCACTTTTGGTAGATCAGGATGAAGCTCCGCATATTGTGAAGCATTTTTAATAGTATCAATGATCATATAAAACTCCTATTTGTAGACTTTATTACTCTTTTAACCCTAAATCATCATACGGATCCCATAGATATTTTGTCTTTTTTGCAAAAGAGATTGCCTTATTCTTATCACCCTCTCTATATGCCCTGAAATGGCATCTGGGTTCAGTCGGTGATATCATATCATACACAGGATAGAAACCTGCTTTCCTGATAACCGGATTTATCCAGCCAGCACAATGCTCACAGTATTGTAAACAGAGTCCCGCATCATTATCAAGATTCTTTGAAAGAGAGGGGCAAACATGCATCTTAAACTCAAAATACTCATCTGTTACCAGAAGATCCATTTCACAATTCTCTTCAATCCTGATATGGTCCCAATAGGCATACATACCCTGAAATCCATTCTCTTTCAGGTATGGACCCAGTATAGTATCCTGCAGCGCAGATATCTCCAGCCAATACTTTTCAAGATTTTCCTGACCCTTTTCTGCCAGCATTTTAAACAGTTCATTATACATCCGTACAAAGTGATCACTCGGCAGCATGCAACCTCCTGTGTATATTATTGTTTAAACTCTATTGTTGATACCAATTTAAATAAATCACCCCGGTAGATAGTTATAAATACGGCAAGTGCATTTCCTTCCCCTGAGAAAAATGTTTCAGTAGTCATAAGAACGGGATATCCCATAGGAATCCTTAATCTTTCAGAATCAATTTGATTTGCCCGTAATGCTTCTGTTGAAGATTCAACATATGATATTGAGAGGTTTTCACGCTTCGCCCACAGGGGCAGGAACTCAAGCCGGCAAATAATATCATCATCAATACCCACCGATAGATTCAGTGGAATATATCCTTTATCATAGCTGAGCGGTTCATTATTTAAGATATCCAAACGTTCAATAAGCAGGCATTGTTCGGATTTTAGTAACCCTAGACACTGCATAATTTCTTCCGGAGGTAGAATTTCTTCGCGCGTTATCAGTTTTCGCACAATACCCGGTGCAGCCTTACTCAGAGAAGCTTCATAATCCATATCAAGTATGGGCATTTTCTTCTGTTTCGGTGCCCGGACAAATGTTCCCCTTCCCGGCATTCTGTCTACTAATCCCTGATCCTGAAGCATTTGAAGTGCATGCCGAATAGTAATTCTGGATACTCCATAGGTATCACACAGTACTCTCTCAGGAGGGATTTTCTCACCGGCTTTCAGTGATTTATCCAGTATTTTCTCCCGAAGAACATTGTAAACTTTGTGATAAGCAATTTCTATCATAATTCTCTCCCGCTCCTATAATCCGGTTGTAACCAGAGTATAGATCACAATTTCCTGTTTTTTAGCCAGAACAAATACCAGCTTCTTATTCGACTCTAATAGGTGCGAAGCATTTAGGTGGGCAGAAAAATGTTGCCGAGACGCCCACTCCTCAATAAACGTAAAATACTCAGGTTTTCCGTCTTCCTGAAGAAGTTCAAATCCCGTGCAACCTTCCTCTTTTAAGCTATTATTCATGAGTTCAAGAAGTATCTTTCTAAGAGCAGTTTCTTTCCCTTTAACAGACTGAAAATAGACCATAACCTTAAGTTTTTCTTCCATAACACTCTCTTCTAAAAAATTATTTTACTATAATATCATATTGTTATAATATTATAAACTAATTTTTTACCTATACTCTCGACATAGATATATGTATCATCGTCCTGATTCCACTAAGTCTTCCTTCATCTTCGAGATACGACGAGAAGAGTTATATGCAGTAACACAATAACCGCATTGATCTGGCTTTCCCCAAGACCACGTTTAATTTCCCGCATGCTGGTACGTTTGTGTTTTCCGAACAATCTTCCCAATACTGTAAGTCTGGTAATCTTGAGGTATTTATTCACCTCTGTGGGAATATTTTATTTTTTGACGTACATTATATTTTACTGACATCGGATTTACCGTGCATGGCTCTACAGGGGTAAAAAATACTTGACATCTTTATGTATACATAATAATATGTATACATAAAAAAGGAGAACAGGTGCCAAAAAATCTTCAAAAAGAAATTCAGAACATCCTGTTTGAACTACTGAGAGGCCCGATCCGTCCTATCACCGAAGAAATGATCGGAAAGCGCCTGGGAATCAGTAGAACTCCGGTCAGGCAGGTATTAAAAAAACTGGAAATAGAGGGCTTGATTGAACAAAAAAGAAAAAAAGGAATCTGCCTGAGATCGATGTCTGTTGAAGAATTATTGCAGTTGTATGATGTAAGGGCCGTTCTCGAAGGATTTGCCGGAAAACTGATCTGTAAAATAGGTGAAAAAGATGATATCGAAGAATTAAACAATTTGGCAATAAAATTCACCCGGGCATTTGAAAAGGGACAGATGGATAGTGTTGATCAGCTTGATCTGCAGTTCCACCGTAAAATTGTTCAAATGTCGGGTAATATCCACTTATTAAAAATTATGAAGGATTTATCTATCATAGAAAGGGTTTTTATGCTGGAAAAAGAGATAAAATCTTCAGGAGGTGAAACTCCTGTCCCGACCGTTCCTGTCAAAGAGCCTATCCCTCATGAATTAATCGTTGAAACAATAAAACGCGGTGACTGCGATGAATGTGAAAAACTACTCCGCCTCCACATACAATATTCCAAGCAGAAAACTATGGAAACCAATTAAAGGATATAAAAAAATGAACAATTCAACAAAACAGATACCAAGAGTTACTCCCAAAGCGTATGAATATGTAAAAGAGGTGCTTGATTTCGGGTTTCATAACGCCCATTCGGTAGGCATCACTGCCGGACTGGAAGCCGAATTCGCCAGACGCTTCGGCCAAGAGTACGGTATAAGCCATTGTAACGGTACCGCAACATTACAGACGGCACTTATGGCTGCAGGTGTCGGTGTCGGCGACGAGGTAATAGTACCGTCATTTACTGTTGTATCTACACCGATGGCAGTTATTCACTGCAATGCCGTACCTATTATTGTGGATGTGGATCCTGACACATGGACAATTGATATAGAAGCAATTCGCAAACATATTACACCACGAACAAAAGCAATTATTCCTGTCGCCATCTCCGGACTTACCCCCGACTATGATCCTATTATGGAATTAGCCGAAAAGCATAATTTGGTGATTATCGAAGATAACGCACAGTGTTACTTAGGTTATTACAAAGGCCGTGTTGCCGGTTCCATAGGTCATTTGGCCAGCTTCAGTTTTCAGTCGTCAAAAACGCTAACCTGCGGCGATGGAGGGATACTGATATGCTCCGATGCAAAACTAGCGTTGGCCGCAAAAAAGGCGGCTACAATAGGATTCAAGGACATTACCCTAAATCCCGGAGATAATGTTGTTTCCGAACTCCTGCGGTGTCAACCGGATTATCAACGGCACGACAGTATCGGCTGGAACCAGAGGCTTCCGGAAATAGCCGCCGCTGTTGCCCTAGCTGAGCTTGAACGCATTGATGAACTTGTTGAAATGCGCACCTACAGTGCCATGGCTTTTGAAAAGGTTATAGACAAGTGCGACTGGATACTGCCCCAGAAAACGCCGGAGGGATATATAAATGCCTACTGGAACTATGCGGCTAGAATTACCCGTGAGGATATAGACTGGGCTGAATTCCTATCCACATTTATTGAACTCGGCGGGGACGGATTCTACGGGTCGTACCAGCCTGCTCACCTTGAGCCTGTCTTTGCCAATCTAAACAAAGCTGTTGACGAAAATCCAGAACGGTATCCCCACTACTCAGGCAGACTTCCGCGGTATAAAAAGGATACTTGTCCGGTATGGGAATCGATTCAGCCCCAAATTATTATGCTGAAAACCAACTACTTTGATACTGCGGAGGCGGACAAACAGGCGGAAATTTTTGCAAAAACGATCAAGCGTTTCTAGTCATAGGCATTACCTACGGTTTCGACTAGACAATTCTCAATTAATATCATAATGTTATAACATTATGAACTAGTTATTATGACACAAGAAAACAAACAACTGGGAGGATCATAATGCCGGATTTAATTATCTATAATGCAAAAGTTTTCCACAAAGGCACATTTATACAAAACGCTGGAATTGCTGTTGATAACGGAAAAATAAGCCATATCGACTCATCTGATAAAATTCTACAACTTGATGCCGTGGAAAAAATTGATTTGGCAGGTGATATCATTGCTCCCGGATATATAGATCTCCATACTCATGGTCTACTTGAATATCTTGTTGATAACGGAAAAGCAGATCTGGAAAATATTTCAGCCAGTTTGCCGCAGTTTGGAACAACCTCCTTTTTACCGACAATTCTCCCCCATGCAAAAGATGAAGAGATTCCATTTCTGGAAGCTATTGCACAGGCCGATGCACCGGGAGCCGAGTATTTAGGGTTTTTTAGTGAAGGTCCCTTTCTTGCAAAAACCGGAGCAATAAATCCCGATGCACTTGTGGATAAAACACCCGAACGCGTTCTCCGAATCAAAAATGCTCTCAGCCCCTACCGAGTAATATTTGCCATTTCTCCGGAAATACCAAATCTTGAGGCAGTTATGGCTAATATGGATCAACCAATTTTTATAACCCACACACAAGCCGGTGTAGTAGATTCCCAAAAGGCTGTTGCGTTGGGAGCAAATCATGCAACCCATTTCTATGATGTATTTCATGTCCCTGAAGAAACTGATCCTGGAGTTCGTCCCTGTGGTGCTGTTGAGGTAGTACTGCAGAATCCTGAAGTCTCTGTCGATTTTATTCTGGATGGTGAACACGTAGATCCTATAGCGGTAAAACTCGCACTCTCCTGTAAAGCTCTCGATAAAGTCTGCTTAATTACCGACTCTAATATAGGTGCAGGCTTGCATCCCGGAAAACATACCGGTTTCGGTTGTGATGAGGTTGAGTTTGCGTATCCCGGCGGTCCGGCAAGAGGCACAGAGAATTCACATTTCCCGGGAGGTCTCTACGGCAGCGGCTTAACAATGGATCGTGCAGTGAAAAATGTTGTTACTTTTGGTGTGGGAACAGCCGAAGAGGCTATTACCATGGCATCCACCAGCCCCGCTAAAGTTCTGGGCGTCTATGGCAAAAAAGGTGACATAGCGGTTGGGTTCGATGCGGATTTTCTCCAGCTTGATTCTGCATTACAGGTAAAAAGAACCTGGGTGGGAGGAGCTATTAAATATTCTGAATAGGAAGGAACTGCTGATTGTCCCGAGAGTTGGTTAGCACTATCCAGGATAATGGGAATACTTTTATTTTTTATGAACAAAGGTTGATATCCTAATAAAAGTTAAAAATTTTGTACACACGTGAAAAGGTGAAAAGGTGAAAAAATGATTTTTGATAAAAATGAGAGACTGTTATGTATAGGTGATTCCATCACTGATTGCGAAAGAGCAAGACCAATAGGAACTTCGGGACCTGGATTGGGGAATGGATATGTTTCTCTGGTGGATGCATTTCTCTCGATTTGGGAACCGGATAAGAAAATTGAAGTTCTCAATGCAGGACTTAGCGGTAATACGATTTTAGACTTGGCTCAACGCTGGGATTCTGATGTTATAGCCCGTAAACCTGATTGGCTATCGATCATGATTGGGGTAAATGATGTCTGGAGACAATTTTCCGGCCCACTGAAACCTGGGCATATATCGATTGAACTCTTTGAGGAAACCTACAGAAGCATACTTACCTCTGTCAGAAATCAGTTAAAAGGTTTGGTTTTACTATCACCCTTTTTTATTGAGACAAACAGATCAGATCCAATGCGGAAAAAACTTGATATGTATAGCAGAGTTATCGAAAAACTGGCACAGGAATTCGATGCTGTTTTCATCGATGTACAAACTGCTTTTGAAAACTACCTAATACATTGGCCAACGCAATCTCTATGCGGCGACAGAGTGCATCCCAATACTACCGGGCATATGGTTATTGCGAAAGCTTTTTTAGAAGGTATTGGACTTACCTGGGCTTGATATTTAAGTGAGTATATTACTAAAGAGTAGATTTGTTTTATGAAATTTTTAAGTACTAGCTAGTAAAAGTTGTCTCAGGAGATACTTTTGTGAAAACAATTCGATCAAATATATTAATAAAGGGAGTACTTTCAATAATACTTCCTCTTTGTATATTTGCAATTACTCACATTTTTTATATCTCAAGAGTATTAACAGAGACAGCACAGGAAAATCAATTACTCTCAACAGTACAGCTCCGGGATAATCTTGATCTTATTTTAAGTGAAATTGAACGCTCGACCATACATCTTTCAAACAGCTCTTTAATTCTTAACATTCTTTCTACACCGGGGATCACTGATGATGAACTCAACAGACTCCGTCTTCAATCACAATTAGACACAATCTTTTTTAACTTCTTTGGTTCACGTCCTGAAATTGAATATATTAATCTATCCGGAAAGGGATATCAATTTAGACTGCACACTGCGGATTATATACAAAATTACCGTTTGGGTAACTATAATGCCTATTTAGAGAGCTCCAATGGATCTGACACTATATCCCAAAGTTCTTTGAACCTACAGGAAGAAAATCAAGAATATATATGGGTGGATAAAATTGAATCACTGTCTGAGGATTTTCATGAAAACTATATTTATTTAATTAAACGAATGTATGATACCAATGATTCTGGAGAACGACTTGAAGTTGGCCAGCTTATAGTCGGAATAAATAAAAATCGTTTAGCTGACACCCTACTCACCGTTCATAATGATAGGGATACTGATGCATCGTGTATTGCCCTGACAGACACCTCAACAATAGCTATTCAAAATAAACCCTTAATTGATACCCTGAGCCATGAGAGTTTATTCAAAAATACCGTAGATCCCAACACCTCGGAACCTCTGAGCGAAATTAGCTACAAACAAAAATCATATATAGTTACCTCATACCCCTCAACAAAAACAGCATGGAGAGTTATAAAAATAATACCTACCGAATCAACACTCGGGGGAATACGTCCCCTGATACTGTTAACAATTCTTGCATTAGCTTTATGCAGCTTTTTAGCAATCTCATTGGCTGTCCCGCTGGCAAACCGTATTGTTCATCCCTTGCACCAACTAGGCCAGCACACTAATAATTTCACTGAAGCACAACAAATCATACCAAAATTAAAGGATTTATCCCTATCAGAAAAATCCCGCCGCTCAGTTTTTTTACTATCAGGATCTTTCAGGCAAATTTTGTTTAAATACTTCACGCTTATTAGTATTATTCCTTTAATTGTTTTTTCAATTCTAAGCTATACAATTTATTTATCTTCTTTCAAACAAGAAATCCGTAACTCCAAAATAGAAGAATTTTCACAGATAACTAACTCCCTGGATCTTACTTATTATGCTGCACGTCAAACCTCAGAACGTATCTGGACAAACTTCGATTTTCAGCAAGCCTTACTTGATATAAACCAGAATAGTGAAAAATCCAACAACTCAAATTTCACCCAACAGAAAGAAGTCATTAAAAATATTATTACTTACGAGTTTTTACAATATAAGTATTTGCATTCTATCTATGTATATGACAGTTCCGGCAATCCTATTACGGGTATCTCCTTCCCTCCTGTATCCATGGAAAAAATACCGGACATACAGCACTTTTCAGATATTGAATTAGCTAATGGTCAATTTAAAACCCTTCCCTTAGATGTCAGCGACTCAGGAACTACTTTCATACCTATGGGAAATATGGTTTTCTGTATTCTTCAAAATAGTCAAAAAATTGGAGGACATATCGGATATCTGGTATTTGCGCTGGATGTGGAATATTTCGATAATACGTTTCAACATCTTGATAAGGATGTTCTTAACGGAATATCTCTGCTGCAACCCTCAGGAAAACCTATTTATCAGACAAGCTCTTTACCTTTAAACGAATGGAGTACGATTCGGAACAAACTTTCTGATTTATATTGGAAAAATTTTCTCAAAAGAAACAACGCTGATACAGAATTTGAGAAAGGAGTTGAATTTAACAAAATTGATAATACTATGATTGTCCAGGAAAACAATGATTTTAGTATTATAAGTCAAACTGGATATGAGGCCCTTCTCATTACACGTTATGAACTTGATATAATGGATGCCATTACCACAAGCATGCTGTTAAATAGTATTTTAATATTTGCACTTACCCTGACGGGTATACTTTTTTTTATATACCGTCTCTCATTTTCTATTGCAAAACCACTGCAAACTCTGGAGTATGCTATGAAAACTGCTCATGAGAACTTGGGGGATGAGGATGTTACCATCGCGCCATCCAGTTCAAATGAACTTCATGCTTTAGCTAATAGTTTCAATGCTATGACTTGCCGCATTCGGGCACTGCTAGAGGATACCCTTTCCGCCCATAGCAAAGAGAAAGAGGCTGAACTTCGGCAAAAAGAAGCAGAAATTGTTTCATTACAGTGTCAAATTAACCCCCATTTTCTTTATAATACCCTTGATACCATAAATTGGTTAGCACTCACCCAACTAGGAAGAGATAATCAAATTAGCCATATTGTGACTGCTCTATCAAATCTCTTTAGGGACAATCTGGCAGACAGCAAAACAAAAATATCAATTGATAAACAGTTGAAACTTGTGGAAAACTATCTATCCATACAAAAAATTCGTTATGAAGAACGGCTGCACATTACCTGGGATATTGATGATGATATACGTCCCTGTGCTTCCATCCCACTATTACTTCAACCTATTGTTGAAAATGCTATAAATCATGGAATTAGTAAAAATGAAGAGGGCGGGCATATTCAAATCAGCGGAACCAAACAGAATGGAGTTGTTCGTCTTACGGTACATGATGATGGGGTAGGAATTAAACCTGCAGATTTAGCAATTTTAAACAGTGAATTGCAAACCAAAATAGAACGGAAATCTATGAAAAGTATTGGGCTGCATAATACAAACCTTAGGATTAAATCAATTTTTGGTGATTCTTTTGGAATTTTAGTAGAAAGTATCTTGGGTGCAGGGACAACAGTTATTTTGACACTTCCAGAAGCTTCCATTAAGCAGAATATAGCAGAGGAGAACAATAATGGAAAATTTTGAGGCTGTACCAAAAAACCCCTCCCCCGTGACGGTTTTACTGGTAGATGATGAGAAAAAAATCCGGCAGGGATTATTACAGATAGTAAACTGGGATGACTTGGGTTATAAAGTCTCTGGAAGCTGTGAAAATGGGTATGAAGCGGTTCTGTTTATACAGAAAAATCCGGTAGATGTAGTTATCACTGATATTAAAATGCCCCGTATGTCCGGTATTGAGCTTATGGATTATTTAAGAATACACAATCCTGAAATAAAAATCATTATTCTTAGCGGATATGATGAATTTGAATATGTAAAAGAAGCCTTGTCATGCGGTGCTCTGGATTATATTCTCAAACCTACAAATATTGATGAACTGGAACAAATCCTAGACCGCACAAAGGAACTTATTGTAAAAGAACAAAAACAAAAACAGATGAAAATAGAGGCTGAGTTCCAGCGCAATCAGGAATTGATTAAATATCTTTTAGGTCACAGAGATATACAAAACCCACATATTATACGTTATATAAACTCTTCCCACTATCCGGAAATTCAAACTGCATCATTTTTAACCTCAATTTTTATCCAGATTGATAACAGATCCTATCATCACTCAATTGACAGCCAGAAAGAAATTATTTCATTCATTAACAATATTCCGTTTAGTCTATCAACCCGCTTGTCGGCAAGTGATTTTGTCTGTATTGCTGCTTCTTCTCCTGAGGAAATAGATTCAAATGCATTTATGAATCGGATCATGCAAGTAGTTAATAGTATTGTGGGACGTTTCCGAACAGATGCGGCTATAAAGAATATATCCATAGGTATTGGAGAATATTGTACTGATCTTATTGATTTGCAAAAAACAGTTCAACATAGCCGCATTGCCTGCAACTACTCATTTTACCACCAGGTAAATTCACGTATAATGCTCTATAACGATCTTGCCAATGACCAGCAAACAGGTTCTTTTCCGAATGCATTCGGGAAAGAAATTTCAAACTTGTTACTGCAGAGCGAGCAGCACTTAATTCCAGAGTATTTAAATTATCTTTTCAACGATTATATACCCATCAGAAAACCACTATTGGAAGAAATTTTAGATGGAGTTCTGGAAATGCTGATTTTTACATTTTCTACACTTAAAGATATGAGAATTGATCCTAAGAAGATGTTTGTTCATATGCCTTCACCGATGGTTATAATTCAAGAAACAACAGATCTGAAAACATTACAGATAGAACTGCAAAATATATTTTCTACTATTTCCTCCTATCTTGAAAGCAATGCCGGGTTTACCCAAATAGAGCGAAAGGTTTATGCAATCCAGGAGTATATTAAAGAACACTGCACCGAACATATATCTCTAAATGATTTGTCCAATCAGTTCTCTTTAAGTCCAGATTATATTTCCCGCAGTTTCAAACAGGTGACAAAAATTAATTTAACTACTTCTATTGCCACACACCGTATTGAATATGCAAAATCACTTGTTCGTAAACATCAGGACAAAAGATTTACTGAAATAGCTGAATTGGCCGGTTTTACCGATGTGAAATATTTTATCAAAGTATTCAAAAAAATAGTGGGGAAAAGCCCATCAGAGTACCGAGCCTCTTTACCCCTTTCACAAAATTAATACAATTTTATATTACTTCAAAACACTACTAATATTTTCCATCAATGCAAACGATTTATCTCTTCTGCTCCCCGCTTCTGCATAGCTGCAATAAATTCATCAAGAGTTTTTTCACCAATTAAATAGAGCTCTACCTCCTGCTGAAGCAGTTGATCAAGTACTGAGGTGTATTTTGCATACAATTGAGGATCAAAATTATAATATCCAAAATGACTCTTATCTGTAACTGTCAATATATCAATTACTAATTGCTCCGGATAAACCTGCGTGTACTTTGAACCATCTTTTGCTGTATAATTTGTAAATATTTTTATGGTTTCCTGAATGTTGATTTTCTTGTATGCAGGGATACCCATTAGCTGATCAGGGTTTTCATTTGTAACAAACCGGGCAAAATCGTATGCTGCATCAGGATTTATCGATGTTTTAGGAATAGCCCAGGCTCCTACAAGTAAAGAAAAGTTTACATCTACCGGAACATTCTCGTCCAATCTTGGAAAATCTGTTACCCCAATATTAAAACCAAAGTCTCGTTTTATTTCAGAATCATAGCGGTAACCGTTAAGCCAAGCAAGAGAATACCAGCTGTCCACAATCATCGGTACCTGTTTTTCAGCAAGAAAGACTCTTCTATTCAACCTTTCAGCTTTTGTTGTAGGGAAGTCTGGATTAAGCTTTTCCGTTACCGTCATCTGATAGAGGTACTCTATGTTTTTTCTAAACCTGGGATCATCAAAGTTTGGTACTATTTTACCATCTTTTTCTTTAACCATATTCCACCCTGCAACCTGCGCTGGAGCGTAAGTCATATCAAACCAGGTAAATGGTAAAAATGCACCATAAATATCATTCTCAGGATCAGCAATAGTTCTTGCAACATCCAAAAATTGGTCAAATGTCCAGTTTTCAGGAATAGTTACACCTTCACTTTCCAACCAATCTATATTGTAAAAAACTCTAAAAGCATTTATTGCAAAAGGCACTCCATAAATATTACCATCAATATCCAATATTTTGTACTCTTCACCATAATCAGCTTCAAAATCGTCACCATTTTTTTCAATCTGTGCATTTATCGGAAGTATAGCTCCATTTAAGGCTCGTTTTAGAATGTCTAATACACCCATGTAGACAACATCAGCCTGTTCTCCCGATGCTACAAGTACGTCGTATTTAGAAAAAAACTCTTCATTCAAAAGAGAGGCTAACTCTACATATTTAACTTTTATATTTGGTTGAATTTCAGCATACCGCTCAATTAATATTTCGGCCATATTATTTTGCTGATAACTCGCCCCATACCATTTAAGTGTTATGGAATCATCATTCAACTCTTCTGTTATATCATTTTGTCCTTGTGAATACAGGGGTAAAATTACCAACATAAAAATCACAAAAACCATAAAAAACTTTCTTATGTTCTCTTTCACCCTGTCCTCCTTAGATTATACTGTTTCCAGCTTATGTATTATTCTCTATAATTGTATCAATGTAATAATCAGGATGATAATAAACAGTACCCAGATAATTTTCAAATCCTACAAATCATAATATTCAATATTCAACATTTTTTCCATGATTTACTTCTTTATTTACAAAATGAGACAAAAACCGAAGGAGTTTAGCCTATTTTGCAAAGAACGACCTTAGAATATGATACATAACATATTTCGATTAGTGGAGTTGACACAGGTAGTATTTTTTTTCAGAAATGAATTACAGTAAATCTTCTTTTTCAAGTACTTCGTGTATTGTGTTAATCCCATCTTTTTCTAGTTCACAAGAATAATCAGGATGATATCTACCAGGATATCCCAACAAATTCATCGCAGCAGTAAATGCAGGAAACACTCCCAAACTAACAAACGTATCTCTTATACGCTTAATAGAATCCAGATTTTTAGCAGCAGCAACTGAATCATCAGCCTCCAAAGCCTTATATAACCTATTAGCAAGTGTCGGAGTACAGGAAAACATACCATCTAGTTGTTTGGTAATACCATAACCATAAACAACATCAAAAGTATCAAGGCCACTGTACATAATGGAAAACTGATTTTCACTTCCAGTCTCTTTTAACATATTACCCAGTACTCTAGCTAAAACGAGATCAGCACTCTTAATACCGTGTACATTAGGAATTGTACGCATTATTTTTGCTGCAGTTTCAATAGATATTTTGGTTTTCGTAACTGCGGCCAGATCATACATATAAATAGGATATGGGGATTTTTCAGCTGCAGCTTGATAAAACAAGAAAACTTCTTCCTGACTCAGCGTATTGTAGTAGGGCACTGTTAGCACAACTCCATCAATTGGCAGGGACTTTATACTCTCTATTCTATCAAGAACCCTTGAAATAGAGGTATCCATAGCACCGACAAACACCGGACATCTACCAGCTACAGCTTCGGCTCCTTTCTTGGCAACCTCCGGATAATCACTATTTCTGATATATGCCTCAATTCCCATAGAACCCATGATTAAAACACCAGATGCATCAGCTGTTATCTGGTCATCAATCTGTTTAGAGAAACTGTTACCGTCCAAGGATCCATCAGGATTAACTGGGGTTCCAAGCGCTGTATAAAACCCACTTGATAATTGTGTATTCATCATTCTTCCACCTTTGTTTTTTGTTTTATTACGTTTTTATATACCGATCTCCCTCGAACCCAAGTCTGCTTAACTTTCAGATCCAGATCCAAATGCAGAAGGTCAGCATCAAACCCGACTGCAATATCACCTTTTTGTCCATATACATTTAGAACTTTAGCCGGGCTTGTAGAAGCCATGGTCAAAGCTGTTTCAAGACTCCCTATTCCAAACTTCATGACATTGCACACTGCCAGATCCATAGTCAGGCCACTACCATGAAGGCTTCCGGGATACCTGGATTTCTCCGTTCCTCTTGCAGGTCCCCCTGGGTAGGCAAAGATTATTTCATCTCCTCCGAAACCGGAGTAGATACCCGGATCCTTACCCGCACCTATATTGGAATCAGTAATTAAACATACTTTTTCAGCAGATTTACACAATAAGGCAAGTTTAACTGCAATAGGATCTACATGTACTCCATCAAGAACAAAATCAACTGAAATTTTTGGATCCTGAAGAACAGCTTCTACGGCACCACATGGACGCACTCCCGAATCGGTTTCTTTCGGAATATAAAATACATCATAGAAATGTGTTGCATGGTTAGCACCAAAAGCTATAGCTTTTTGAGAATCACCTACACCTGCTTGCGTGTGGGTTATAAAAATTGGTTGATCCATATTAGCCATAACAGATTCCAGATTGGGTATTTCCGGAGAAATGGCAAAAACAACGCGGTACGGCTTAAGAGCATCTTTGATTCGAAGAACTCGTTCCGGAGTTTTATCTACTAATCCATCGGGATTTATTGCTCCGGTTAAAGCTAGATATGGACCTTCCATGAAAAAACCAAGATACTCAGCTCCCGGAGCATCTGCGGTTGCCATTTCATGTAAAAAGGTTTCTTCCTCCTGAGGATCATGCGGAAGTATTGACGGTAGGAATGAAGTCACGCCAAATTTCGGCAAACATTTAGAAATAGACTCCAAGGATTCCTTACCCGTATCGATTAGATAGTCCAAAATGCCATGAATATGCATATCTATATATCCTGGAGCAAGTATATCTCCATTCAGATCGATTTTCTCCCTTGCTGCTAGATTTACGACTGAAGAAGGGGTGATGTCTACAATCTTCCCATCCTGAATGAAAACATTATGATTTTTTAACAATATTCCCCTATGGAATACTGTTGCATTATGGATTATAGTATCTAACAATTACAATCTCCCTTACTGATAACATATTTTTTCTTAACACCCTTATTAGGTATCATGACCCTCTATTTCAAATGACTGTATCTTGAGATAAAATCAACATCGCACCCGGGCCAAGTATGTACGCCGTCCGGTTCTCGACGATCATCAATAACAATTTCAATCGGTTTAAACGGGGGTGCTTCAATTCGGATTGTGCTGTTCGCTTCAAACAGATCCCGCTCATCTATAACAACGGGAGCATTAGAAGGGCCTAAGCAGATAATATCGCCTCTCCGAAAGGCTATCAACTTATTACATTCACGCAGCACTCTTTCTCCATCAAACAGCAACTCTTTCTGATTGAAAACAGCTACTTTTTTTTCGTTGATAAAGAGATTAAGAGAAAGATTTTGCAATGGAGAAATTTTCCCGGGTGAAATTATTTCTGTCCCCTGCTGTCGGGAATTATCAATTAAGTACCCATAATCTCTATTAAGATGCACATCCCGAACCCTCATATTCTCCAAGTCCTTTATTAATGCGTTATCCCATATTCCCAAACCCAAGCTGTATCCAATTAATACATCTTTACTCTTTCCTACCTCACGAACTTGCACATCACGCCCAATAACAACTACCAGTTCAGCATGCAAATGCAACTCTTTCTGCCAAGGCAGCAAAATTAATTTCTCATCTCCAGCAAATGCGATGGTTGTGTCCACTGATGGTACAAGTCCCGGATAATCTCTTTCAACAAGTCCGTAATGCGCAAACACACCCCTACCATTATAATCAATTATTCCAACATTGGATGGTACAGGAAATTCAGATCGATGAAAGGCCATAAATTAATTCTCCTTTTTGTTAGTTGAGGTACATGCGTAATGAACCGATTTTTTCACAGGTTGTCTGAACCCAGGAGCCTTGTGGAACATCATCCCAGAATTGATACCCATCATATCCGATAGAGGAGGTTGAGAGCATATCACCCGGTTTAAGCGTCATCATTTTACTCATAAATGCATAGGTATCTTCAAACCGAAATGTAGAAGCTCCACTGCTTACCATTTCATTAAGTCGGATATCTTCATAGCATTCTTCTGCGCTTATCATTAGTGAATATGGATCAGGAATTTCATCCTTTGTTACTATCCATGGACCAACTGGAGTTGATGGTAAACTGTTACCATAGTAGGAATCTACAAACATGAGATCTCTAAAAACAAGGTCATCTCTAAATTTTTCCATACCCCATTCATCATAAAAAACAGGCTTAGACAACCCTGCATGATCTAACATCATTGTGTAACCGAAAATATGATCCCTGACCTTTTCTTTTGGTATGTCCTTACCTGTCTTTCCAATAACAGCAACAAACTCCGGATTACATCCAGCGCCTAGATGTGTACACTTCTGATTGTGTCCGATCATATTTTCCGAATACCGACGTTCCCATATTGGATGTTCCGGTTGTATTCCTTTAACTACTCTGGAGAATAGACAGGAATTACCCCGTTGAGTAAAGAGTCTTCCTTCCGGATAAAATGGAGGTAAGAACGTTGTCTTATCAAGATTTCTCCAGATACCTTCAAATTTTTCAGGGTGCTTCACCGCCATGCTCTGTAACCTGTTTCCGACAGCCATTGCAGAATCTCCAGATGCTGCAAAATCAACTAATTTCTTTGGCTGCGGCGGTTCTTTCATCAGTTCAACGGCTCCCGGTATATCCAACCATCGAGTTCCTAAAACTAAACCGTAGGCAACTCCTCTATCTGTCATAAATGTTCCAATTTTCACGACCCTCTCCCTAATGTTATTAAATCCATACTTTGAAGTCTAATATTATAAATCGTGTATGCTATTTTTCTTTTTAATATAATTACATATTCTTCAAATAATTTTTAACAATTTTCATAAACATATAGAGCTCCTGGTAAGTTGTATAGAACGAGGGATCAACTCTAATACCTTGTTGAAAGCAACCACAATATATTTTCTCATTTCTCAAGCGTTTATGGAGATTCTCAGGATCCTTTACTTTGAAAAAAACAACTCCGGCACGTTCATTTTTGTTGCTAGGAGTCAAAACTTCTATATTCAACTTCTTAAGTTCATCTATAAGATAGCCTGTCAATTCACTAATTCTATCTGAAATAAACTGCGGTCCAATTTGTTTCACCAATCGTATACCGGCAAGAGCTCCAACCACTCCTATTAAATTTGGTATACCACTCTGAAAACGTTTTGCATCTTTATATAGGTTGCATCTGCGCACATCCCAATCAGCTACATTAGATGCTGCAAACCAGCCAACTGATGAAGGAGGTGCATCCATATACTTATCATCTACATAAAGAAAACCTATTCCGGCAGGGCCCATCAACCATTTGCTTGCTGTTCCAGCTAAAAAATCAACCGGCGTACTCTTAACATTGATTTCAACAACACCGACAGCCTGTGCTGCATCAATGACTACCGGAACACCAGAAAACTTAGATAAATTACTAATTTTCGCCATATTAAATCTATAACCAGAAGCAACAGTCACTGCACAAAGATGTATCAGTGCTGTTTGTGAATCTACAAGAGAAGCGATGTTTTCAATTTGAATCACACCCGCTGTACTAGGTGCAAAACGCACATCATCCACTGCAAGCTGTCCAACTAACCATGGATAGGTATTACTCATAAAAGCAAGCTCTGTTACAACAATATTTTGTTTTGAAAGAGGTTGTATGATATGACCTGCCAAATTAATTGCTGTTGATGTAGATTCGGTCACAACGATATTTCTTTCATCCGCACCAATTAAATCAGCAAACTCTTCCTTAAGTAACTGGAAATCATTTAAAGCCTTGAATATTGCCGATTCACCGTTCATCTGCCAATCTTTCAGGAAGTTTTCCATTGCTTCCCGAACCGGTAAAGCACACGGGTTAATGCTTCCATTGTAAAGATATATCCAATTATTGGTTACGGAAAACAGTTCCCTTATTTCCTCAATTGTACTATTATTATACAATTGCATGTATTTCCCTCATCCAGTAAGCCATTTCAGCTGTCAGATCCCATTTCAGATACCACTGAAGTGAGTTGTCATTGTTATCCCAGCTCCCATCTTTAAGTTGTATTTCGATTAGCCACTTACAGTAGTCAAGTGCTTTTTCTCTATATTGTAATTTCCCGGTATGTTTGTATGCCAATGCTAGAGCATAAGCGTATTTTCCACTTGCAAAGGATCTCAGCACATCACTCTGGCAGCCGGCAAGATATGTAAGATTACCTAAGGCGCAATCCATGAAATTTCTATTTGAAGTAATTGAATAGCATTGCAGAAGCAGAACAGCACTTATTCCCACATACCAATATAATTGATTATTTTCTCTCTGGTCTAAACGAAAATATTCTGAGTGAAGGTTTGGCACATCAACCCACTTTTTACCATGTAAATCCATTGAGGTATAATATATAGGTCCGTGATCCTGTTGTTGATACAAGGTATACAATGATTCCGCTGCACGTATTGCTTGTCGGTAGTTCCCTGTAAATAGACTGGCAATACCACAATTACCGGTTATTGTTGAATCACACAGATCATCCTGCTGTTCTTCCAACTTACGAGAACGGAAAGCTCCTGTTTCTGTGTTCTGAAAACTGTGAATATAGCTCATTAGTTTTTTGGCAAAACTAAACTGTCCGGCACGTTGAGCGCCTATTGCGATCCAGCTATTGGTGTATAAATAGAATTTTTTGTGCCAGTCAAAAATGACTTTCTGATTATCGAAATGTATATCACCATTTTCCTGTAGAGTACTATGCTCCAACCAATTTAATGTTTTTACGGCAGCTTTATGATACCCATTAACTTCAAACGCTGCAGGAAATTTATACAATGAATCAAGGCACTTTTCCGGCATAACAAAAGAACCGTCTTCTGATTGATATTTCAAACACCAATTAATTGCCTTTTTGCAAGATTGTATCAATTTTTCCATATTTCTTACCCTTTTACTGAACCGATGATAATGCCCTTAACAAAGTGTTTCTGCAAGAAAGGATACACCATAAGAATTGGAATAGTTGTTATTACGATCAGAGCTGAGCGTATCGTTACAGGTGGTGGTGGTGCTCCAAGCAGGTCTGACATAACCTCTTGATTCAGGTCGGAGTTCGACATTGAAAGAACAATATTCCGCATAATAATTTGAACAGGCCATTTTGTATTTTCTGTAATATAAATTGCAGCATCAAACCATGAATTCCAGTGCCATACTGCATAAAATAATCCGATTGTAGCCAATATTGGAGTACTCAAAGGTAAGATTATACGAAATAGAATAGTGAATGCAGAGGCACCATCCATACTGGCTGATTCTTCAATACTATCTGGAATCTGAGCAAAGAAGTTCTTCATGATTATTAGCCACCATGGATTAATCAGCATGTGCAATACAAGAACCCAGATAGAATTAACTAATCCCAGGCTATTTATCAACAGGTATGTTGGAACCAATCCCCCGGTAAAAATCATCGTAATAAATATCAATCCGATAATAGCATTTCGCCCCGGAAGCTTTTTTTTCGACAGACCATACGCCAGCATCGAAGTGGCTGTAAGGTTTAATGTTGTTCCGACAACCACCCTAAACAATGTAATTTTATAACCGTTCCAAATCAAGGAACCCTTGGCTAAAAGAATTTTATAAGCAGAAAAGTCTATTTTATTGGGTAGAAGAATGAAGCTCCCTCTTCTTGCCGCTTCTTCACTGCTAACAAAGGAGGTTGATAGGACGGTCAGAAATGGTAAAACAAAAACGAGAGTTAAAGACGCTAAAAATACATAGTTACATATTTCAAAGATCATTTCACCTTTTGTACGCTTGATCAATTTATTGTGTTTTCTCATTTTACCAAATCCCCTCTTTTCCCATTCTTTTTGCTGAATAATTTGCAGAAATAATGAGGATCATTGCCATAATTGATTTAAATAGACCAATTGCCGTGGTATATGAATATTTCAACCCTATTAACCCTTCACGATAGACGTAAGTATCTATGATATCTGAAACACCATAAACCGAGGGTGAATAAAGCAACAGGATTTGCTCAAACCCTGCCTGAAGAAGATTTCCTATAGCAAAAATAAACATCAGGATAACAACATAACTCATTGCAGGTAGTGTGATATGAATCATTTGCTTCCATCTTCCCGCTCCATCAACTATAGCTGCTTCATAAAGTTCAGGATTTATTCCACTTAAAGCGGCCAAATAAATGATACTTCCCCAACCCATACTCTTCCAGACTTCACTGATAACCAGTAATGATCTGAAATATTTCGGATCACCTAGGAAATAAATGGGATTGCCGCCAAAAGCCTTCACTATTTCATTGATCATTCCTCCGCTTGTTGAAAGTATTACCGTAAACAGTCCTGCAACAACTACCCATGATAAGAAATGGGGAAGATAGCTAATTGTTTGAGTAACTTTCTTAAACCGTGCAGATCGAACCTCATTTAAGAGAAGTGCAAGAATTATTGGAGCTGGAAAACCGAAAAGAAGTTTCAATCCACTGATAGAGAGTGTGTTACCAAGAATGTTCCAGAAGTAATACGAATTGAAAAATGTTATAAAATGTTTGAACCCAACAAATGGCGCTGTAAGCATCGCTCTTAAACCGTCAAAGGGCATAACATCTTTAAAGGCTATAATAATGCCATAAATGGGAATGTAACGAAAGATAATAAAAAAAACAATTCCCGGTAACATCAACAAGTAATGCATTTTATAGTGGACCAACCGACCCTTAAGAGACACACCACTCTGTCTTTTTTTTATATACATTCTTCTTTTCCTTAGTATTGATTTAGTAAAAGTAACGGCAGGTGTCAAAATTAATCTTAAGACACCTGCCAAACAAGAAACGTATTATTATAAGTTCTCGTATTGTAAAGTGTTATTATTTTCCAGTTACACGATTATATTCTGCTGTATAAGCGTCAATCCATTTCTGTAAGCCAGCATCATACATATCATCAATGAAATCACCATACTCGGAAAGAGGACGAATGCCCATAATGAACTTAGTAACTTCTTCTTCTCGCAAGCGGTTTATATCACCTTCATTTGGAACAGCTGCCTGTATTGATTCGGAACTGTACAATGGAGCAACACCAAAATCTCCAGCTTTTTTACCTAGATCAAGCTGTGGGATATATTTTTGTAAAAATTCTGTTGCCAACAGCGCTGAAGGATCTTCGGTAATAGAAGAAGCTTTGACGGTAAATGCGAATGAGAGATGTGGTTGGAACTCACCAATGTACTTTTTATCCGCTTCAAGCTTCTGAATTATAAATGGTTCTGAATCTTTCACATATTCCCAATGAGTCCCTTCGAATCCATTGTTCACACTATAGTACGTATTAAAGTCCTGCTGACTCCAGTTAATAAAACGCATTGCATCTTCTGGGTTTTGCGAGTTTTTCGCAATACAGACGGCACTGGTAAATACATCACGATTTGTATAAATTTTCCCTTCTGGCCCCGTCATGTTAACAAGTGGAGTAAATTCTGCTTCTGGAATATTTAACTTAAGATTAGTCATATTTTGAGTTAGCCGTGTATACCAAACTGCAGAAGCTCCAACTTTGTTCTGCTGAACAAGCTCACCGTGACGATCTCGTGATAAACCGATAGATTCTTCATATAAATAGCCTTTAGCATACCAATCGGCCATCTTTGCAATATAATCCTTGAATTGAGGATGTACTTCAACCGGCATAACCTGCCCGTTTTCATCAATCCAATTTCCGTAAGCAATATCCATGAAACCAGCAGCAAATGAATTCCCAAGATAGGCTAAGCTCATAGTAGTCAATGGAATAGTTTCACCGTTTCCTGCAGGATCCTGTTCTTTAAAGGCTTTCAGCACAGCTTCAAACTCATTAAGATTTGTTGGCTCATCAAGCCCAAGATCCTTCAGCCAATCTGATCTTATAAATACTGAATAGGGAAACAGAGCTGGAAGACTTGGAATACCCCATATAGTACCATCTGCTGTACTCATGGCTCTCCAGCTGGACTCCCACTGGTCCGGCCATTGTTTCAGAATGTTCTGCCCATATTCATCAAGAAGATCGTTCAAAGGATAAAGAGCTCCTTTGGGTTGATATACCTTAACATTTGCATCAAAGATGTCTAAGTCACTTTTTGAGGCAAGTAAGAGGTTAAGTTTCTCAGTAATTTGGTCTTTTGGCGGTACAATTGTTTTCACAAGAATACCCGTTTCTTCAAGTATCCAATCCTGCATCATTTGATACACTTCCGGATCACTGGATGGTTCCGTTGCCGCTTGAGGACCTCCAGTGTTTGCAAAACGCCAAACAACTCTTTGCTCTTCTGTTTTTGCTTCACTAGCTCCCTGGGCAAAAACAAACGGTACCGTCAGCAGCAAAACAATAAAAATTGCGCTGATTCTTTTCATAATTTGAGAATTCATACAATTCCCTCCCTTAAATATTTTGTTATAACCAATACAAATATGGTTCAATAACCTTGTCAACAATTATTCTTAGAGTCCTATCATGATGTTGTAATTTGTTAGCTAACTAACTACTTTCATTACTAGATTTATACATTGATAAGATCATCATAAGGATCCCATAGCTTTCTTGCCTGCAAGGAAAAAGCTACTGCCAATTCTCTATCTTTATATGCCCTGAAATGACATCTTGGTTCAGTCGGCGAAATGATATCGTAGACTGGAAAAAACCCGTGTTTCCTGATTATTGGATGTATCCATCCTGCACAATGCTCACAATACTGAAGACAGAGTCCGGCATCATTATCAAGATTTTTAGAAAGCGAAGGACATTTATGCATCTTTAATTCAAAATACTCATCAGTAATATTCATATCCATATCACAGTTTTCTTCAAATTTGATATGATCCCAGTATTCAAACATACCCTGAAAACCATTTACCTTAATATATGAACCTAAGCCCTGATTTGAATCGTTAGGTCTGGAAATCCACATCCAATACTTTTTCAAACCTTCCTGGCTATGCTCAGACTCAGCCAACATTTTAAAGAGTTCGTTGTACATACGCACAAAGTGATCACTAGGAAGCATAATACCTCCTTATGTAAATACAATAACTCTCTTCAGGATATGTATAGTCAACAGAGATGATAAAGGGTGTGTTTTCTCCCCAACTCCCATAGAAATCAGAAAGAAAATCTCCAATATTGGGAGATAAAGTTTCCCCGTTTGATGTAATATGAGAAAGCATAGGACATTTTGAAACATTTACTGATATTTCATCTTGTACCGTCTTAATATCAAAGACACCACCTTCTCTATCAAGGTAATATTGAAGATGCTCAATCAAAACCGCACTATTTCCCTGCTGTAATTGCTGGTAAATATCTTTATATACTATTTGGGCAGTTCTTCTGCAAAGCTCAAGTAAAAAACCAGAATCATACTGGTCCATAATAAAATCTATAGTTGTATTTGTACCAAGGTGAAAATCTTTATGTAACTCGCCAATGTCACAGTACCTCATTTCAGATTCGGTTCCACAAATCATCATACCGTTCAAAATTCTCGGCTTCATGATAAGCATACCCATCAAAGTATCCTGCATATCTCTTACTCACTGCTTCTATGAGCTTAGGATTCTTTGTTTCTCCCGAAAAATATGGCAACTCATTGCGCCAATCCCATACCCTGAACCAGCAGAGCAGCAATTTCCCAGCTTCCCTTACCCCTGCATATTTATCACGTACTTCCCGAAACCATACTTCACTTCTATCCAATACCGGTTCTCCGGCAGCAACTATCAATCCCTCAACAAGATCTTCTTCTACCCACTTTTCATAGTCCAGCTTCATATGCCCCATTGGGGATATGTTCATCATGGAATATCCATCACTGTGAATCCCCAACCAAAGCGGTACTCCTTTTTCCTTGATCTTTACTGATGCCTTGCGGAGGAATTCGGTAAAATACTCTCCCTGTAAATCATATAGTTTCAGTTTATCAAAATCTTCCGTGAGAATATTGGCGCCATGGCGTTTCGCATACTCTTTCACTACCGGTTCGTTATAGCCAAAATCATCAAGGTCCCGGCATTCACTCCCAAACTTTGCATGGCTTCTCGTACAGAGATACACCCCATCTAAATCATAACTGAGAACTTCCTCCAATTCCTTTAACCGAAAATCGACCACTTTCGGGTATGCATAACAGAGAGCTCCCCGCAAGTACCTCTTCTGATCTCTACTTCTCCAAGTGCATTCAGTATTCTCTAGGACAAAATCACTGATCAATCCAGGGTTGGCATCCTCATCCATTACCGTTACCCATGCAAATACTTTCACACCATATTTCCGACCAAGTCGGCAAGCGACTTCCAGAGGATCAAATTTACGTAGGATTTTTACCATGTTGTACGAAAATGGCATATTTCCAACATATTTTGCTTCATACCAGGAGCGCACTTTACTGTGCCATGCTGCAACACCACAAACCGAAAGACGCCACAATACCGTAGTTACCCCATTTGCAGCACATTTTTCAAAAAGTTCTTCTATCCGGCTCTCGTCATATAGCGAACTTGAACTGTAAACCAAGTCGTAATAATCAACATTAATGATGGTTTCCTGCATAAAATCTACTCCTTAATCCTACCTACAACATAAGTGTTTTTCTATTAATCATAATACTTCAGGCATTAATCCATTTCAGGAGACAATGCTGTTCTTTGGTAAACTATTTTGTCCTAATGCTTAGAAGGACCAAGCCGGGGTGTAGCGATCCACCCGGCAAGAACCAATACTGCGTAGCTGAACTGTCTTGTAAAAAGTACCTTCACCGTTATCCCAAGACATAAGTTTTTCTTTGTGTCCCAATCTCCGAATCATACTCCACTGACGCAGCTGAGGATGACGCGCATTTGTATCCCAGAGACAGAGCCCGTCAACACCTTTATTATAAAGCGCTATTGCTTTACTTTGGTAATCCCCTGGTTCCATGTTTCGGGGAAAGAGCTCAACAAACAGCTTACAGCTGCTGTTTTTAACTATCTGAACATAATAATCAACATCAACCGTTTGATCATTCCACGGATAGGCAACTACCTCATTCACCAAGCCTTCACCAATCCAAGATTCAACATCAAGCCCGTAAAATAGATTTGTCTGTTCATCATTTAACGTGTGAACAGAGAGAGCTATATCAGGATGAATTGCTTTTCGTACCTTACGCATAAATCCAGTCATAATTTCGGCTTTGTAGTTTAGCCACGACTTGTTGTATTCATCAAGTGTTCGTGGATCCACTCCATGGCGTTTGCGATAGCCGTCAATGAGAATTGGTTCATAGAGAAGATAGGGTGCTCCGCGGGGAAATAGCAAACTCAACCCGTCCGGTTTAAATTCTGAAAGTTCCACAAGCAAAGAGATAACAAAATCCTGCATACCTGGGTAGGCATAACTCATTCTACAAATTTCAACACCATCGCGATCACGGCATCGCCATTCCGGGTGGCGATTGTATAGGTCACCGGTAAAAACAGTGTCACGCGGTGGACTGCAAGCAAAAGCTTCAAGTCTTAGACTGAGATAAACCTTAAGATCAACACTTCTGCCATAATCAATAACAGTCTTCAACATGTTTACCCTTCTACGACGAAGAGTAACAAGAGACTCCCTGATTTTCCTATCGACAGGTCGTGGGAATGCTTTGACATTGTCGCCGAAAGTGCCCGCTATTTTACTGGTTGATGTGTATACATCTCCCCCCGAACCGACACACCAATACAATTTACCCACATCTGTGTCTCGATAAGGTTCAATATCTTCACACAACTCGGCACGGGATTTGGCCCTTTTAACCCCTAATATTCCAAATCCATCGTTCATTGCAATGAGTCGTTTGGTATTAGTATCTTCACGCTTCTTTTCCATAAGTACTCTTTCGCAGTGCTGCCCTTCAAGAGGCATATCACTCATTAAAACCACCTTTATATAGGCAATGTACGAGCTTATCGAAAATTGCGGATGAGAGATTACCAGTGACTGCCCACTAAGATCGGCACTCTTCCAGAAAACTTCATCAATCCGATCAAACACATCAACCTCTGTAGGTTCCGGTTTTACTAACGAAAACACTTTGTCGCTACTGAGACGCACACGTATACCCTCATTTTCTCGAGGATCAAGAGAATAAAGCCCAAGGAAAATCGCATACCAACCGCTGCATAATAAAGGCATACGGATATCCGGTACCCGGCATTCAGGACTGGACATAAGCATAACACCTGAAAAATCTTCAGCTTCGTACTCTACAGCTCTCCACTGCCGCCGGCAAGTTTTCCGTGAAATAGCACTGGATGGAAGACACCGGGAGAGGTCAGTATAATACCGGGTCGACTCACCGGTAACGGATTTTGATGATATGTTATTTACTCGTGTTGAACACATTCCCATAGCTCCTCGTAATGCACGAAGTTCTCGGCTTCATGATAGGCATACCCATCGAAAAATGAAGAATACTTCCGTTTAACATCTCGAATAAGTTCAGAATTCTTCGTTTCTTCCTGTACTTATACTACTATAGGGTTTTACCGCTTTCGGGAGACGATGTTGTTCTTTGGTTAACTATTTTGACATAACAGTTACTGTAAGCATATTGATGATCAAATCAATTCTGGTGCTTCAGGTTTATTGACAATGGGTTCAATGGGTATTCAGGCTTATATTCAAAACTCCGTATACCCTGAGGTTGCCGGGGTAAAAAAAGTTCGTCAAACTCTCACACAAGAAGGGTTATTATAGACTGGATTCTTTTACTTTGATCACTGATTCAGTACTCGATTTCTTCTGCATAAGATACCTTGTATACATAACCAGCTGAATGCTTACCATAGCACAGATCACCATACCGGCAAATAAGTAGGGTGCATAGAGAGAATAGTAGGTTCCGATTATACCGCCAAACAGAGATCCTAAACCTATCCCAAGTCCTATAGTACCCTCATGGTAACCATTCAATTTTCCACTATTATCACTACTGTCAGTTGCGTTTCCGTAAAACATACCGGCAAAATAGTTATGTCCTGTTAAACAGGCAATACAGATAAATCCAAAAATTATTACAAATACATTTTGTGATGAATATAAAAATATAAGCCCCATAATCGCTACCCCCTGCAAACTGAGCAGGACAGGAAACTTGTAGTGCCAAAATTTTGAAGAGTGCATAATTAGATAGATACTTATTATTGCTGCACGCATTATTCCCAATATAATTGCATGCTGTTCCGGAGATATTCCGATTTCAACCGCCATCTTAGGAAACAGGTGCAGAATTAAACTGCTGATGAAGGCTCCTCCAATATTTGCAACCCAGCTCAACTTAACAAAAAGATTTTTCCGTAATTGATCCTGTGTCTCCTGTGCTAGATTGATACTAATTATTTGGGGATGCAGCGCAGCTGATGGTACTGAAGCTGCTGGTTCCGAATTCAGCGCAGGAAGAGACGGCAAAACCGCATATATCAACACTAAATTAATCAGACAAAAACCAACACCTAAATAAAGAGGTAATTCTGATGATACTGTATACAACTTCCCTGCGGCATAGTTACCAAAAATCATACCCATGTTCCATGAGATACAAAATTTAATCACTATAGTACTTACACCCTTAACATCAGTTTTCCCAGGCTCTTTATGATTCAACCAGGATAGTAGTGCAGGATATAACAGACCGGCAGAACCTCCTGACAAACCATAGATAATCATTGAACCGGTTGATCCAATATCGAGAAACCTGATAAGCGCAGTACAAACGAGCAACAGCAGCACCCCGAGATACATTAACATTTTTTTGTGCTGCATCTTATCAGAGACCCTTCCAAACCCAAGACTGCTGAAAGCAAAAAATAGTGATATTCCAGCACCAAATATTCCCATAACCAAGAGACTGGAGTTCTGTTCTGCAAGGCCACGGGCAACGGTAAATATTAGAACATTCAAAGCTGCATCATTTAAAAGGGTCACAATGTACAAAACATCAGACTTACCCTTAGATGTTGATTTCAGAAAATTAATCATCAATTTCTCCAGTTAACAATTTTTGAAGCAATACTATTAATATGATGCCGCATGGCTTTTTCTGCTCTATCCGGATCACCCTTGAAAATAATTTCAATCAACTGCTCATGATTATCATTTTCAAGATCTGCAGCTTCGGAAAAATCCGGTCCATTCCATCCGCCGGTCGTTAAAAATAATATTGCGGAAATTCTCTCAAACTGTTCCAGCAGTAGATGAATTTTCGTTTTTTTTACCAGTTCTCGATGCAGCAGAAAATCCTGATATGCCGCATCATCAAACTGATTTTCAGCAACCAGCCGATCCAGATATCTGACCATATCGCGAAATCCCTCTGCATCTTTTTCTGAACTCTTCATAGACAAAAGACGAACTGCCTGTATTTCAAGTCCTTCTCGAATGATCGTATATTCCTGTATCTCTTTTAAGGATAATTGTCTGACTGTTATTCCTTGCTGCGGTTTAACCAGAAGAAGCCCCTCCTGCTCCAATCGCCTGACCGCTTCAGTAACCGGAGCAACGGACATCCCGAATTTATCCGCCAAAGACCTTAAGGACCATTGGGTATCCGGGGTAAACCCTCCGGAAATAACCAGCTTTTTAATTCCCTGATAAGCCTGCTCATTTTTCGTCTTTTTTATCATCAAACTCTCTCCGTATAATGAAGTTTGCTTAGGCAAACTTTTAATGACATTTAATGACATTTTTCTTGACGGCACAAAAAACTGTTGGTATAGTAAAACCACATACTGTCATGACAGTGTCATGACAGTATAATAGACCAAGAATCCTGTTTCAGCAAGGATTTATTTGTCAACAGCACTCACTCCAGAAGATGGGAGAAGACTTATGCAGTATAAAGCGGCAATAGCGGGATGCAGCCGAATGAATATAATGACTACTAATAGATCAGATCATTAAAACCCGCTAAAAGAGGACCATATGGGAAATCTTACTCTCTCAGTATTATCACAAACTGAAGTTGAACAAATCCATCAAAACACCCTTAGAATTTTAGATACAACAGGATTTAAGGTATATCATGCTGAAACCCTCTCAAAATTTAAATCCAGGGGTGCCCGTGTTGATGAACAGAGCAGCACTATCAAAGTTCCTGCAAAACTCGTAGAAGAATTGCTGAAACCAGCCCCGTCAAAGGTACTGCTCGGCGGAATTAACGGCAAAACACTGCAGGCTGGTGAAGATAATGTCTATTACACCTCCCTGATTCTGGATCCATTTGTTGTAGATTGGGATGAAGGAATAAGAGCGCCCAACCTGGCGGATGTGAAAAAAAACACCATCATTGGTGAATCGCTGGATAGGGTCTCTATAATGATGCGCATGCAGTATCCTGTCACTGATGTTCCGGTACCGGACAGTTACTACAGAACCATGGAGACTTTCCTGGGGAACATGACAAAACATATCTCCGCTTATCCAGATAACGAACAAAACTGCAGAGACTGGATTGATGCCGTACAGATTATAGCCGAAGCAGCGAACCGTGGAGATGAAAAGCCGCCGCTTCTCAGTATTGCCATGGCAGTGCTGAGCCCGCTTGCAGTGAACGGCACCAACCTCGAAATCATGAAGATGGCTATGGAAAACAATTTCCCCATTCTCTCAACTGTATGCCCAATGGCAGGCTCCACCTCCCCCTACAGTATTGCAGGTACATTCCTTCAGGCAAACATTGAGGCTTTAATTCCTATACTTATTGCACAGGTTTATAAACCGGGTCATCCCGTTTTTTATGGAGTAGGACCCTCTGTAACAAACATGCAGACAGGAAAAGATCTCTACTATCGATCCGAAAAAATGTTATTTAAAATAATGGCCAACCAGATGAGTACATTCTATGGCTTACCCAGCTCCGGTGAGGCCGGGGGCTCTCTTACCCATCTGCCCGATGTACAGAATGGAGCAGAAAGCCTCTCGTTTTTATTGGCATCCCACGCCTGGAAACAGAACATAATCGGCGGTCTTGGCAGTTTTGGAAATGCAAACGGCATGTCCAGTGAGCAAATTATAATGCAGTGCGGTCTCATTGATATGGCAGAATATCTCTCGAAAGGTGTTGATTTCACAGGAGAAAAGAGCGGTGTTGCTTCAATTGAGAAAACGGGGCCAGGCGGGAATTTTCTTATGGATGATTTGACGCTCTCGCTGCTTAGGGATACCGAAGAATTCTTCCACACCCCTTATATGGATTTGACCGGAGAATCCTCCGACCCTGAATCTTCAAAAAGTATGCTGGATATTGCACATCAGAAAGTCATTGATGTTCAGAATTCCTATGTTTCCAGAGTTCCGGGAAATGTGCAGGAAAAAATAAAACAGTTTTTTTATGATAAATACCATGATAAAAATATAAGCAGGTTGGATTAGGAGACAATAGTATGGATAGTGAAAAAAACATTACCACCGCACGGGATATAGCAAAAATATTTGAAAAGATCGCTCCGTTGGATTCCGGAGTACCAGGAGATGAGTTAGGGTTTATTCTGGGCGACCCGGACATTCCGGTAAAAGGCATTGGATGTATGTGGTGTGCGCATTTAGAAAGTATTCAACACTGCATTGATAATGATATAAATATGATTATTTGTCATGAAAGTGTATGGGTATACAGTCAGAAAAGCCCCTGGTATGAAGCAACTGATGATTCTCAAATTTTTTCAAATAAAAAACGGCGGGAACTTCTTGAAAAGCATGGAATTACTGTTTACCGAAGCCATTCCAACTGGGATGCCCTTCCTGTTGATGGTATTGCTGATAGTGCAGTCAGAGC